>JBFLWQ010000024.1 GCA_040757775.1 Thermodesulfobacteriota bacterium | reverse complement strand
TTCAAATCGCATCTTCCGAACCTCCTGTAATATCTCTGTCCGTCCCATACGTCACCTCCACTGGTGACCATTGTAAACCGGACAGATTATGTGCTACAATACAGGACAGTTTATTTGTTTCTGACAGGCTCTTTGTTATGACTTGACTTTTTAACTGTTTTTTGAAAATATGTTACCAGACCTTAAAGTTAATATGCTTATAAACAAATCGGGTATAAGCCTATTAATCAAATGAAACTTACATGCCTCAAAGAGACACAAAGAATAAGGAAAATGTCTTTGCGAGGAGTTTGCAATAGGCGAGCGCCTTTACAACAGCACACTTAAGTGTGCTGTTGTAAAGGCTGGGATTGCTTTATCCGCCTCTGGCGGGTTCGCAATGACAGAAATAGGTGCATTTTCAAATGAAAAAAGATTCTGAAATTGATAATAGCCTGAAGGATAGGATAGGAGACCTCTTTCAAGAGATCACCAAATATCATCGAGATCGGATGACCGGTGGACATCTGGACTTCGGTTTTAAACCTGATATATACAAAGAATACCCTGATTGTCTCCATGTACAGCTTCCTAACCCCGAAACAGACGGTGGTAAAGGCTTATGGGAGATATTAGCCCGACGCAGATCCTTTAGGGATTTCAACGGCACTCCCATATCTACCTCTGAACTCTCTCAGCTCCTTTGGTCTGCCCAGGGGATAACTGCCGATATTGGAGCATATCAACTCCGTTCCTCTCCTTCTGCCGGTGCCCTTTATCCTATTGAGACATACCCGGTGGTTAACTACGTGGATAGGATAGAACAGGGAATTTATCATTACAATATAAGGAAACACTATTTGGAGTTACTGCAAAAGGGAAATTTTGGGTCCCAGATAGCAAGGGCGGGGCTAGAGCAGAATATGCTTGCTTTGGCAAGTGTAGTATTTATTTTTACCGCTGTTACCTATCGTTGTAAATGGAAGTATAGACAGCGAGCCTACCGCTATATATACCTTGACGCTGGTCATATAGGAGAAAATGTCACCCTTGCTGCAGAGGGGCTTAATGTTGGTTGCTGTGCAGTAGGCGCCCTATTTGATGAAGAAGTAAACAGGCTTTTAATGTTAGATGGAAAAGAAGAAACGGTGATCTATATAATGGCGGTGGGGAGATAAAATGAAGAATGAGTTTAGATATATAAAACTGGACAAGGTTAAAAGCTATTCAATAAAAGAGAGAAAAAGCAAGGTAATTACCGAAGATTTCGGGAAGGTTTTTGCCAGGCATGGCAGTTTCAGCGAATTTATGGAGGGCCTCCCTGATATTCTGGCTGCCAAGGACTTAAAGGAGGTTGTTTCTAGAATTACAGCAGCATATAAGAATCAAAGTATAATAGTCTTTGCCCTTGGAGCCCATGTTATAAAGGTTGGGCTAAACCCTGTCATTATAGATCTTATGGAAAAAGGGATAATAAGCTCCATTGCCTTAAATGGAGCTGGGGTCATTCACGACTCAGAGATTGCTATGACAGGCAAAACCTCAGAAGATGTGAGTAACGGTTTAAGAGAAGGCTCTTTCGGCATGGCAGATGAGACAGCTACAGTAATAAATGGTGCCATTTCTCAGGGTGCAGAAAAAGGTTGGGGAATTGGAGAGTCAGTAGGAAAAAAACTAATGGAACTTGATCTCCCATATAATAACTTGAGTATCCTGGCTTCTGGCATCAGATTAAGGGTGCCTATCACGGTTCACGTAGCCATTGGAACGGATATAATCCACATGCATCCCTCTTGCAACGGTGCCGCTATTGGGAAAGGCTCTCACCTGGACTTTCGTCTATTTTCTTCCATAATATCCAGCATAGAAAAGGGGATCTATTTAAATATAGGTTCCTCAGTAATATTGCCGGAGGTATTCTTGAAAGCTTTGACCTTGGTTCGTAATCTCGGTTTTAATGTAAAGGACTTTACCACTGTTAATATGGACTTTATCCAACACTACCGCCCTTTAACTAATGTGGTAAAAAGACCAACATTAGGGGTTGGCATGGGATACTCCCTAATCGGACACCATGAAATAATGGTCCCTCTCTTAGCGGCAGCCGTCTTGGAAAAGATAGATTTATAATTTATGAATTCGCTATTAGGGATACTTTTCTAAAACTATCTTTTAAACCGGAGAGAACCCGATAACGGTAGATAAAAATGATACAATATGACGATTTTCAATATTTCGATGTCCATGTGCATTTTTTCCCTCGAAATTTATTAGATTCTATTTGGAAGTACTTCGAGGATTACTATTGGCCGATTTACCTTAAAGACACGGCTGAAAATCTCGCTTTTAAACTGGTATCAGACTTTAAGGTCAAACACTTTTTAACGCTCAATTATGCCCACAAACGTGGCGTCGCTCGTTCAATGAATGACTGGACATATTCCTTCTGTTCGTCTCCTCAATTGAAAGGCATAGCTATCCCTTTCGGAACAATCCACCCTGGTGATGAAGACAGGGTGGAAGAGACAGACCGGATACTAGGTGAATTAGGCTTTGAGGGCATTAAACTCCAACTTATGGTAACGGACTTCTATGTATATGACCAACGAATGAAACCCATTTATGATAAAATAATAGAATATGACAAAGTGTTGTTGATCCACGTAGGTACGGGACCGACGTATACAAATTACTTTCCTGAAACAAATTTGCAAAGCCCTTATACGGGTGTTAAATATTTGGAACATCTAATGGAAGAGTATCCTGAAATGAAGGTAGTTGTTCCCCATATGGGTACTGACGAGTATGAAGCGATGTGGTCTCTCACAAAAGAGTATCCGAACCTCTATTTCGACAGTGCGATGATATGCGTCAAGAACAATACTGTCTTTGATGATAAAATGCGCTCTGTGAGCAACGAAAGACTCTATGAGATTTCGGACCGTATCCTGTTTGGGAGTGATTTTCCGAATATCCCTTATGATTACCGAAATAGTGTCTTAGGGTGGTTAGAACGGGGGATGGACTATTCATTTTACGAGAAAATATTTTATAAAAACGCAGAAAGGTTGTTTCACGAATATATTTAGACACATTTATCTTCAAACGATAGTTCGGGGTAGAATTAAGCGGAAAGTAACCCGTCAAACCTCCAATAGGTCGTTTGTAAAATCCTTTTCTTTCATATGCCCAAGAACGGCCAGTGAGAGGTAGTCCTTATTAAAGATCTCCTCTGCCAAGTGGGTAATCTCCTCTGAAGTCACCTTTTCAATACCATTGATTATCTCATCTACGGTAATAAACTTCCCGAAATATATCTCACTCTTGGCAAGCCTGCTCATCCTGTTATCAATATTTTCACACGCTAGTATCAGATTTCCTTTAAGTTGTTCTTTTGCCATTTGTAGTTGCCTTTTTTTCAGGGCATTGATTTTAAGCCCCTTAAGTTCCTTTATAACCAATTTAATCACCTTCCTTAAGGCATCTCCATCGGTACCAGCGTATATTGTGAACAGCCCCGTATCAAAATATGCTGACATATAAGAATACACTGAATAAACTAACCCTCTTTTTTCCCTTATTTCTTGGAATAAACGTGAACTCATCCCTCCACCCAGCACAGCATTCAGAATATAGCTTGCATATCTCAGTGGATGAGTTTGTGAAGGCCCTTTGCTTCCAAGACAGATATGAATTTGTTCAAGTTCTTTTTCTTGAATCAAGACTTGAGAAATTGGATTTGGTAAATCTTTGGCTGTATATCCATCCTTTTTCGGTAGGCTACCAAAGTCATCCTCGATCATCCTAACAACTTCGTCATGCTTAACATTCCCGCAAACTGCGATGATTATTCTGTTGG
Organism: Thermodesulfobacteriota bacterium; assembly: GCA_040757775.1. Lineage (NCBI taxonomy): Bacteria > Pseudomonadati > Thermodesulfobacteriota > Thermodesulfobacteriota bacterium. Next base: position 49,471 of record JBFLWQ010000024.1, on the reverse strand, counting down.
AGGTATAATACTCTTTGAAAAAATTGATCATCCTGTCCCTATCTATAGTGCCAACTGTCTCTGGCTCTCCAATGACTGGATAACCCAAGGGATGTTCACGAAAAAATACCCTGTTAAATAGTTCCTGGATATACTCATCTGGAGTATCTTCTACCATACAGATTTCCTGAAGTATTACCTGTCTTTCTTTATCAATCTCTTTAGGATCAAAGGTGGATTTAAGAAGGATATCGGAGAGGAGGTCTATGGCAAGAGGAAGGTCTTTAGTCAATACTTTTGCATAAAAACTCGTATATTCCTTACTGGTACAGGCATTTAATATGCCACCAACAGAGTCTATCTCTTTTGCAATCTGCATTGCTGTCCTATTTTTGGTCCCTTTAAAGAGCATATGTTCAATAAAATGGGATATGCCATTCTCATTCCTCTTTTCGTCGCGGGACCCAAGGACAACCCAAACACCAATAGAAACGGAATTAACGTACGGTACATCTTCAGTTACTATCCTAATCCCATTGTCTAAGGTAGTCTTTTGATACATCTTGTCCTGTTTTCTAATTCAAAGAACCTTTCAATCCATTACTCTTTACGAGTCATTCCTAACGCTTCTTTGCGACTGAGTTTGATCCTTCCGGCCTCATCGATACCTAAAACTTTAACTAAAACCTCATCACCCTCCTTAAGCACATCCCTTACATCCTTGACCCGCTCTGTTGACAACTGAGATATATGGACCAAACCATCAACTCCAGGAAGAATCTCAACAAATGCCCCAAAGTTCATGATTTTCTTAACTTTTCCCATATAAATCTCTTCCACCTGAACCTCTTGACATATCTCTTTAATCATCTCAATTGCCTTATCACCAGCTCTGCTATCGGCTGATGCTATATTTATCTTACCTGAGTCATCAATGTCTATCTTTGCTCCTGTTTTCTCAACTATATTTCTGATAACCTTTCCACCAGGACCAATTACATCTCGAATCTTATCTGGATTAATCTCCATAGTAATAATCCTTGGGGCATAGATGGATAAAGACTCTCTGGGCTTAGAAATTGTGGCTTTCATCTTATCTAATATATAGAGTCGGCCCTCTTTAGCTTGATAAAGAGCCTTTTCGAGTATATCTTTAGTAACCCCTTTAATCTTTATATCCATCTGAAGGGCGGTAACACCATCCTCAGTACCAGTAACTTTAAAGTCCATATCACCTATATGGTCTTCATCTCCCAGGATATCTGACAATACAATAACATCTTCATTTTCTTTCATCAAACCCATGGCTATCCCCGCCACATGGGTTTTTATGGGAACTCCAGCGTCCATCAGGGAAAGTATTCCTCCACATACGGTAGCCATAGAAGAAGAACCATTTGATTCTAAAACATCAGAAACAAGTCTAATTGTATATGGAAAATCCTCATTGGAAGGCAATACCCTGACAATTGCCCTCTCAGCTAAAGCGCCATGTCCAATCTCTCTTCTGCCGGGGCCCCTCAAGAACTTAACCTCTCCTACGGAAAAAGGCGGAAAATTATAATGCAGCATGAAAGACTTGTAGCTGTCTCCAAAAATGGATTCTATCTTCTTTTCATCTGATGCTGTCCCAAGAGTTGTAGCTGCCATTACCTGCGTTTCACCCCTGGTGAACAAAGCAGAACCATGGGTTCGCGGTAAGACTCCCACCTCACAGGTAATGGGCCTTATATCATTAAAGCCTCTGCCATCGATTCGTTTTTTCTCCGATATATACATTTCTCGTACCAGTTTCTTCTTTAACTTCTCAATAAGTTCTTTTATTTCTTCTTCTCTTCCTTCGTGCGCTGGCAAGAGTTCCTCTATGATCTGTTGTTTGACCTCATCAAACATCTTGTATCTTTCAAGCTTCGCAGGTATTCTTATCGCCTTAGTGAGCTTTTCATGAGCCAAATTCTCAACCTTCTCTTTGAATTCAGGTTCTATTACCTTTACTGTAATCTCCCTCTTCGGTTTTCCTACAATTCTTTTCAGTTCTTCCTGAATTGTCAGGATTGGCTGCATGGATTCGTGCGCATACCATATAGCATCCAGCATCACATCCTCGGGAAGGATATTCGCTCCACCTTCCACCATAACTACTGCATCCCGTGTCCCCGATACGAGAAGATCAAGGTCACTGTTCTTTAGCTGTGAATTTGTTGGATTACATATAAGCTCACCATCAATCCTGCCTATCCTTACCCCTGCCAACGGACCTGTAAAGGGGATATCAGAAATCTCCAAAGCAGCAGAAGCACCAATCATTGCCAGTGTATCTGATTCATTTTCTTGATCTGCGGATAAGACCGTCGCAATAATCTGAGTTTCATAAAAATATCCATCTGGAAAGAGAGGCCGTATAGGTCTGTCGATAAATCTTGAAGTAAGTATTTCCTTTTCACTGGAACGGCCTTCACGTTTGAAGAAACCACCAGGGATTTTGCCAGCGGCATAATTCATCTCTTGATAGTCCACTGTTAATGGCAGAAAATCAACTCCCTCCCTAATCTTTTTGTCTGCTACAACAGTTACCAATACTACTGTCTCCCCATACGTTACAAGCACCGATCCATTTGCTTGCTTTGCTAATTTTCCTGTCTCAATAGAGAGGGGCCTTCCATTTACATCTACACTGACTCTTTCTATCATTTCCAATCATATCTCCTTTACGGATTTGAGATCAGACCCAAATCCTTTAATAATGGACTCAACTAAATAGCCTCATTTTCTTATACCAAGTTTACCAATGATACTTCGATACCGATCAGTATCTTTTCTTTTCAGGTAATCCAACAATCGCCTTCTTTGGCCTACGAGTCTCATTAACCCACGGCGTGAATGATGGTCCTTTTTATGTACCTTAAAATGCTCCGTGAGATAATTTATCCGCTCACTCAACAGGGCAATCTGGACTTCTGGTGATCCAGTATCTTTATCGTGAACTCTGTGTTCTCCTATCAATTTTTCCTTTTTCTGAGTATCTAACATTATCTCTAATACTCCTTTCCAAGAAATTATCTAACCGATCTTTATCATACATACCTTTCTTTGTAAAGAATGTTCTTGATGTATCAATTAAGTGTTAAAAACTCGAATCAATCTACAAACCATATCCCACCCTTCTTCCTTGTCAGTTAATGGAGAAGTTATCAAAGACTCGCCTACAGCGATTAGATCATCTTTTAAGGAAGTAATCCTCAGCCTTTCTCCTGTCTTAATATGTGACAGACAAATGCCTTTCAGATCGTCGATTATGATCTGTTTACCATGCCTAACCCTTTTTGCCAGATCGTCACTCACCCTTATTTGAGGCAAGTTATTTAAAGCTCTATCTAATGGGATTACTTTGTCTTTTACTGCCCCATTTTTGAACAGGCACTCTAATTCATCCAAAGAATGAGAATCTTTGATATAAAAGCCACCACTTCTTATCCTTCTCAGCCTAACCAGGTGGGCACCACAACCTAATTTCTTACCAATATCAGCACATAATGTTCTAATATAGGTACCTTTAGAACAGGACACATTGAATGAAACATAGGGAAGATCAATCTTGGTAACATTAATTTTGAAGATGTTTATCTCCCTCTCTGGAGTATCAACATATATACCTCTTCTTGCCAATTTATAAAGGGGAGCCCCTTGATACTTTAAGGCTGAAAATACTGGCGGCTTTTGCTTAATATTACCTTCAAAACTTATAAAGGTATCAATTATCTTATTGTGATCTCCCGGAATCTGATAAGATTCTCTAATTACTCTACCAAACAGATCCTGTGTATCCGTTTCTCTACCCAGCTTTAAATCTGCCTCGTATTCTTTATCATCATTTATTAAAAATTGAACTATCTTGGTCGCTTCATTTATGCAAACAGGAAGAACGCCGGTAGCCAGAGGGTCCAAGGTGCCTGTATGCCCTGCTTTATGAACCTTAAGCAACCTTTTCACCCTCTTCACAACATCATGAGAAGTAACCCCAGAGGGTTTATCAATAACTAATATACCATTCACTAACTCAACCTTTTACTAATAGCCTCAAAAACCTTTCTCTTTACTTCTAACAGGCTGCCTCCGACATTTCCACCCGAAGCATTAGGGTGGCCACCTCCTCCGAATTCCCTGGCTATATCAGCAACATCAACATCTTTATTGGACCGGAGGCTAATCTTATAATGATTCTTGGATACCTCTTTGAACAAGACTGCTACTTTTACACCCGAAATAGACCTAGGGTAGTTCACTATATCTTCTGTGAGTTCTGGCGTAGCCCCTGTTTTTTTTAACAGTGAAAGCTTTGCCACTACGGAAGCTATCCTTCCATTGTCTAAAATCTCTAATGTATTTAACACCAGCCCCAATAATTTTAGCCTGGAAACAGGCATTTGTTTATAAATCTTCTCAGCCACGCTAGACGGATTGACCCCCATTTTAACCATCTCACTCGCAATATGAAAAGCCCCCTCAGTTGTATTAGAATTGCAAAAGGCACCAGTATCTGTTAATATGGCAGTATAGATGTTAAGAGCAATCTCATATGTAACCTCAATGGGAATCTCCTTTAGAACGTTATATATGAGTTCTGCAGTAGAGCTGGATTCTGAATCAACTAATATTACATCACCAAATTTACTATTAGTTATATGGTGATCTATATTTATTATTTTTCTTATTTTTCTTATCTTCTCAATTCCATTTCCTACTCTATCAAGATCGCCACAGTCTAAAACAAAAGCGACATCAAAATTAACCCCGATTTTATCGGGGTTATGAACAATCTCTGCACTCATGGGCAGAAATTGGAGATTCCGGGGGATGGGGCCCTGATTAAAAACCGTTACCTCTTTGCCAATATTGTTCAAGGAAATTGCCAGGGCGAGGGCTGAACCTATGGCATCGCCTTCTGGATTAATATGGGAGGCAATCAGAAAGGCTTTGTTACTCTTTATTTCTTCGATTATTCTCGCTTCCATTTCATCAGTCAGAGACTGCCCTTTTTAAGCCTTCAAGGATACTATCGATATGGCTTCCGTATCTTAATGAACCATCAAATTTAAAGACAATATCTGGAATATAACGCATTCTCAACCTCTTTCCCAATTTCTTTTTAATATAACTGGATGCGCTATTTAACCCCCTGGTAGTCTTTTCTAATTCTCTATCACTATCAACCATACTGAAGAATACCCTTGCTTGGCGAAGGTCATCAGTTACTTCAACGCCAGTAATTGTCACAAAACCAATCCTGGGGTCTTTAATATCTTTTAATAACATTTGAGCGATCTCTTCTTTAAGGAGATCAGAAACCCTATCAGCTCTTTTGTAGTCCATCATAAGTCTCCAGTGCTAGGGTGTTATATATTAATAGTCAAGTATCTCTATCTCTGAGTTGAGTATATCAACAACTCTTAGGTCATCGATGAAGTTAGTTATCTTGTCTAAAGAAGAATTGACATATTTTTTATCATTACCCACCACACAAAAAGCTACCTGCACTCTTTGCCACTTATCGTTTTCCCCTACCTCTGCTATAGATACATTGAACTTTTGTTTAACCCTACCAATGACCCTTTTTAAAACCTGGCGCTTCCCTTTTAAGGAGGAGTTACCTTCTATTATAAGATCCAAGTGGCAAACACCAATAATCATCCTGTTTCGTTTAGAATTCACAGTTTATAGTTGCAGGCTTGATAATTAATCAAAAAAATAGATGGTAACCAGCGAATCCAAATTACAGGGTTGCTAAAACCTTTTCATAAGTATAGGATTCAATAATATCGTCTACCTTCAAATCATTAAAATTTTCTATTCCTATACCGCATTCATAGCCAGATTCAACCTCTTTTACATCGTCCTTAAATCTCTTTAATGAATATATCTTTCCATCGTGAATTACTACATTATCCCTTAATAAACGAGCATGTTCACCCTTTACAATCTTTCCATTCAGAACAAAACTACCAGCTATAGTGCCAGTCCTGGATATATTAAATGTGCTTCTTACCTCTGCCCTTCCTAACGTCTTCTCCTCAAGGGTTGGCTCTAATAAGCCCTCCATGGCTTTTTTCATGTCGGATATTACATCATATATAATAGTATAAAACCTGATACTCACTTTTTCCTGTTCAGCAATCTGCTGAACCTTTGTATCCGATTTAACGTTAAAACCAATGATTATTGCATTTGAAGCAGAGGCTAACATTACATCAGATTCTACTATACCGCCAACGGAGGCATGAATAACATGTAACTTTATAGAATCAGTACTCAGTTCATTTAATGCCTTTAGAAGAGCCTCTATCGAACCCTGTACATCTGCCTTGACAATTATATTCAGTTCTTTTACATACCCCTCTTGAATCTTATCATAAAGGTTCTCTAACGCAATTTTGCTCGTCTTTACAAGTTCAGACTCCCTTTTCTTTTGCTGTCTGAACAATGCAACTTGCCTTGTTTTCTTTTCGTCATCAACTACAATGAAGCTATCTCCTGCCTCGGGCACTCCAGAAAGTCCGATAATTTCTATGGGCATAGCCGGACCCACCTGTGTTACCTTTTCTCCATTTTCATTAATCAGTGCTCTTATCTTCCCAAATTTTACTCCAACTACAAAGGGATCACTGACCTTTAAGGTACCTTCTTTGATAAGTACAGTAGCTACCGGCCCCCTACCTTTATCCAGTTTCGCCTCAACAACAACTCCCTTGGCTGCCTTGTTAGGATTGGCTTTTAATTCTAACAGTTCAGCTTGTAACAGGATAAGCTCCAGGATATCATTTATACCCTGTTTTTTCTTGGCAGAAACCTCCACGAAGACGGTATCTCCCCCCAGCTCTTCTGGGACAAGTCCATATTCCATGAGGCTTCTCTTCACTTTCTCAATGTCTGCATTGGGTTTGTCAATTTTATTAATGGCCACCATCAATGTTACACCTGCAGCCTTTGCATGGTTTATAGCCTCAACTGTCTGAGACATAACACCATCATCCGCCGCCACTACCAGAACTACAATATCGGTAACTTGCGCCCCTCTGGCCCTCATAGCTGTAAAGGCTTCGTGGCCCGGGGTATCTAAAAATACTATGTCACCTTTTGGAAGACTTACGTGATATGCTCCTATATGCTGTGTAATACCGCCTGCTTCTTTCCCTATGACATTAGTCTCACGTATAGCGTCTAAAAGAGAGGTTTTCCCATGATCTACGTGCCCCATTACAGTAACCACAGGTGGCCTATGTACTAATTCCTCAGGGGCATCTTCATCTTTTCCCAAAATATCTTCCTCTATTGGTATACTCTCAACGGCGTAAGAAAAATCACTGGCAATTAAGGACGCGGTATCAATATCCAAAGGTTGATTAATCGTTGCAACAACTCCCAGGTCCAATAACTTTTTTATCACATTACCTACTTTAATTCCCATCTTCTTAGCCAGTTCATTAACTGTAATAGTCTCTAATATCTTTATCTTTCTCTTAATTGCCTTTGGAATAGTAATCTCTGTCTTCTTCTTTATCCTTTTAGGTGGTCCTTTCTTTACAGCTGGACCCCTAGAAGGTCCAAGAATATCTTCCTTTTCATATAAATCTCTCGTTGTATGGTCTTCCTTCTTCTTATAAATTACCTTCCTTCTGGATGGCCTTAGCTTTATTGAGTCTTCGGTATCTTTTCTTGTAACTTTTTTGCCAGGTTTTAACTTCTCCTGATCTTCATCCTCTTCTATTTCAGCAAGTCTTTTTAAATGCTTCTTTTCCTTAGGATGCTTTGTCACAATGCTAACAGATTCAGGTACCACTTTCTCTGGTTCAACCGCTTTTTGTTCAATAGGTTTTTCCCTTTTTTCGACAATTTCTTCTGGTGCACTCGAAGGAGTGGCTATCTCTTTTTCTACTAAGGGTTTTTCTTCCTCTTCTTTCTGTATATGCAGTACAGGTTCTTCAACCTCCGGTAATTCAGCTTTCAAAGGCTCGGCATCCGCCGTTTCAATATCTGGTTCTATCTTCTTCATCCTTCTCCGAATAACCGTAGGCCTTACCCTCTTTTCAACAAGTTCCTGAGCTTTAGCTCTAGTAAGACGATTTTTAATCACTTCAACTTTTTCTTCCTCGATAGAACTCATGTGGCTCTTAGCCTCTATACCTAGCTTTTCGAGTTCATCAATGAATTCATTGTTTGTCATCCCCAATTCTTGAGCCAACTCATACACTCTAACCATTCTATCCCCCCAAAAGGAATATAATTTTATTTCGCCTTATTTTCCTCTCCGCTTGCTACCGATATATCCTTTGTCGAGTTCTCACCGCTTTTTTCTAAGTCCTTTTGTTTCAAGTATTCTTCAACGGTTTTTTTAAGCCTATCAGCTTTTTTCTCGCCTATGCCCTCTACCCTGGTAAGTTCCTCAATACTTGCACTAAAAATGTCATATGCTGAAAAAAACCCCTTATTAAACAAAGCACCTGCTGTAGAATAGCCTATCCCGGGAATATCGACAAGTGCCTTATGTATATCTTCTGAAATTCCAGCAACTTTTGATTCACTCTTGATGTCTATCTTCCAACCTGTAAGTCTGGCAGCCAAGCGTACATTTTGTCCTTTCTTCCCAATAGCCAAAGATAACTGATCATCAGCAACAATGACCTCCATTGTCCTCCCTACATCATCAATTACCACTTCAGAAATCTCTGCAGGAGACAAAGCATTACATACAAATTTAGCTGGATCATCACTCCATGGAACTATATCTATCTTCTCTCCATACAATTCTTGTACAACACTTCGTACTCGAGAACCCTTCATACCTACGCAAGCACCGACTGGATCAACATCCAAATCCTCCGAGTAAACCGCTATTTTAGCTCTGCTACCCGGCTCCCTCACAGCACCTTTAATCTTCACAATTTCCTCAGAAATCTCTGGAACTTCAACCTCAAATAGCCTTATAAGCAATCCTGGGTGGGTCCTCGAAAGGATGATCTGTGGACCCTTGGAAGACTTGAGAATGTCCAGGATATAGGCTTTAATTCTGTTCCCCTGGGTATAGGTCTCTTTTGAGACCTGCTCATGGGGGGGAAGAACAGCCTCTGCTCTTCCCAAGTTAACAATTATGTTGTTCCTGTCAATACGATGGATAATACCATTAACCAGTTCCCCCTTACGATCCTTGTAGTCGTTATAAACATTCTCTCTCTCGGCATCCCTAACCTTTTGGATTATAACCTGCTTGGCAGTTTGAGCTGATATCCTGCCAAATGTACCTACATCCATTTTTATACCAAGGCTATCACCAACCTCAACTCCAGGATCCAGTTCAACAGCTTCTTCAAAAGATATTTCTACACGTAGGTCTTTAACCTCATTCACCACAGTCTTAAATTCAAATAGTTCAACTTCGCCTAGTTCTTCATTAAAATTGGCTTCAATGTCTTGATAGGGACCAAATTTCTTTTTGGCGGCTGTCAACATAGCAGATTCCAAAGCTTCTATAAGTATTTCTCTGTTAATTCCCTTGCTTTTTCCAACTTCATCAATCAAACGGGTCAGATCCGAAATCACTTTTTAATCTCCCTTATTTTGGGGCATTTAAGTATAGATTAAAACTTATATACCAAATTGGCACCCGATATTTTATTGAAAGGCAAACTGATAATCTCATCTCCAACCTTAATTTTTACCACCCCATCTTTATAATCCAAAAGTCTACCTTTAAAATTCTTCCATCTACCTATTGGATCGTCTAATTTAAACCTAACCAGTCTGTCTTTATGTTTTATAAAATCCTCTTCCCTTTTCAATGGTCTGCCGAGCCCAGGAGAAGAAACCTCCAACACATAGGAATGCGGAATCAGCTCGTCTATATCCATCATGTGACTTACCTGTCCACTAATATTAGAACAATCATCTATTGTTACTCCTTCCTCTTTATCGATATAAAGCCTTAAGACCCACCCTCTTCTTTCTCTCCTGTACTCTATGTGCACAAGTTCCATACCCTCAGCTATAACAATTGGCTCTATTATCTCTCTTACAGATTCCAGAATATCAGCAGACATTATCAGTTCATCGGGGGGGGTTGGAGTCAAATAAAACCCCTTCTAAATAAAAAAGTGGGCTTTAAGCCCACTTTTAGTGAACTTCAATAAATGATGTTCAAAATATAACACGAAATTCCATAAGTTGCAAGAAAAAAATATTGGGTTTAAGAAATGAAACCATATCTTATTCGGTTTCCTCTTTGATTAAAAGTGGAGCGGGCAACGGGGTTCGAACCCGCGACACCAAGCTTGGGAAGCTTGTACTCTACCTGCTGAGCTATGCCCGCTCACTATATCAATGTTTTAATTCTAGATATGCTGTAATTTTATTGAATATTTAGAATTTGTCAACAATTTTTTAACAATATCAGTAGCCTGTAGCCAGTACAACAAGCATCTTTCATCTTTTTCCCGGTTGGTTAAAAATGGTCTTTTATCATTTCAGGTAGTAAGTCCACCCTTGATGGAAGGCTTTTTTGCACATACAATAGCGGGCTTAAGCCCGCTGTTGTGCCCTCTGTTGTGTCCGCTGTTGGAAAAAACGCACTCAAGATGAGAAAGAACCTTAAAAGATGTTGACAACCAACAGTATAGTTCGTTAGTATATTCAGGTAGGCACAGAGGAGCGAAGGCACAAAGAAAAAAAATAAAACAGGAGGAAGCAATGCGAAGCGACTTAATGAAGAAAGGATTAGAAAAAGCTCCCCATCGTTCTCTTTTTAAGGCTATGGGTTACACTGATGAGGAAATCACACATCCTATTATTGGAGTCGCAAATTCTCAAAGCGAGATCATACCTGGACATATACATCTCAGAGATATTGCCGAATCGGTGAAAGCAGGTATCAGATCGGCTGGAGGAACCCCGGTGGAGTTCTCTACTATCGGTGTATGCGATGGTATAGCCATGAACCATCAGGGCATGAAATACTCCCTTGCCAGCAGGGAACTTATTGCAGACTCTATAGAGATCATGGCATGTGCCCATCCCTTTGACGCATTGGTTATGATACCCAACTGTGATAAAATTGTACCGGGGATGTTAATGGCTGCATTGAGGCTCAATATTCCAGCTATAGTAATCAGTGGTGGTCCAATGCTTACAGGAAAGAAACAGGGACAATATATTGATCTCATCACACTCTTCGAGGGGGTTGGAGCGGTTAAATCAGGCAAAATGAGTGAAAATGAGCTAAAGGAACTGGAGGATATGGCATGCCCAGGTTGCGGTTCATGTGCAGGAATGTTTACTGCCAACTCCATGAACTGTTTAACAGAAGCCTTAGGATTGGGACTTCCAGGAAATGGTACTATTCCGGCAGTTTATGCAGCGAGGCGGAGACTTGCAAAGCTTGCCGGCAAAAAGATAATGGAACTCCTTGAAAAAAACATAAGACCCAGGGACATAGCTAATATATCAGCCTTCAGGAATGCTATTGCGGTAGATATGGCTTTGGGTTGCTCTACCAATACTGTTTTGCATGTCCCTGCCCTAGCCCATGAAGCCAAGCTGAACTTAGACTTAGAGATATTCAATGAGACGAGCAAAAAAACCCCGCATCTGTGCAGTCTGAGTCCTGCAGGTCCTCACCGTATGCAGGATCTGAATGAGGCAGGTGGTGTAGCAGCCGTTATGGCAGAACTCACGAAACTGGGCTTGATAGATCAGTATATTATGACCGTTACCTGCAAAAACCTGAGAGAAAACCTGAACGGTGTGGAAATAATAGATAAAAATGTTATAAGACCTATAGACAACCCATATCATAAAGAGGGAGGTATCGCCATTCTGAGAGGTAACCTGGCACCTGATGGGGCAGTAGTGAAACAGTCCGCTGTTGCGCCAGAAATGTTGAAAAGCCAGGGGAAAGCCAGGGTGTTCGACTCAGAAGAAGAAGCTGTAGAATCCATCTTGGCTAAGAAAATAAAGCCTGGCGATGTGGTGGTGATAAGATACGAAGGGCCCAAGGGAGGACCAGGAATGAGGGAGATGCTTACACCCACATCTGCTATAGCAGGTATGGGGTTGGATAAAGATGTAGCCCTTATAACAGACGGTAGATTTAGCGGAGGGACAAGGGGGGCTGCTATTGGGCATATATCCCCTGAGGCTGCAGAAGGTGGTCTTTTGGCATTTGTAGAGAACGGAGATAGGATAGAAATAGACATACCAAAGAAACGGCTCACCCTGAAAGTAAGTGATGGAGAGATTGAAAAACGGAAAAGAGGCTGGAAACCACCAGAGCCTAAAATAAAAGAAGGCTATCTTTATAGATATTCGAAACTGGTAACATCAGCCAGTACAGGGGCAGTCTTTAAAGATAAAATAGATTAGTTTATTTTGCAGAAAGGTCAGGAGTCAGAATTTCCTTGATTTTCCCTTCAGAGAGAACAACAATCTCAGATGCCAGTCGGCATGCCTGATTTAAATCATGGGTAGTAAATATAATAGTGGTTTTATACCTGCGGTTCAACTCCTTAACAATGTTTTCCAATACATCTATATGGATTTTATCCACGTTTGCAGTTGGTTCATCAAGGAACAAAACCTTTGGCGTTACAGCGATTCCTCTGGCAATTGCAACCCTCTGGGCTTCTCCTCCGGAAAGCTCCTGTGCTCTTCTTTTTTCGAAACCTGTTAGTCCCACCAAATCCAGGCATTCTTCAACCTTTTGTTTTTGCTCTCTTTTACTCAAACCACGGATCCTCAAACCGTAGGCAACGTTTTTTTCCACAGTCGAATTGAGGAGGAAAGGATTCTGAAGAACCATAGCCATCTGTCGTCTTAATATATAATCATCATTATCCCGGCTATCAATCTCCAATCCATCAAAATAGATTCTTCCTGAGGTAGGCTTTACGAGAAGGGATAAGATGGAAAGGAGGGTGGTCTTTCCTGACCCATTGGGTCCCATCACTCCGTGGACCGTTCCCTTTTTGATTATCAAGTAGGGTATGTCTAATACCTTCTTTCCATTATAGAATTTTGTCAAACCTTTAACTGTAAACTGATATTTATTCATTACCCTCTAGACCTTTACACAATCTGTAAAGAGCTTTGAAGAAGTCCCCTGAGAAAAAATCTACCTATTGCGGATCAAAAACTGTAAGTCGTGAATCTTCAAATCTCTCACTCTCTCCTTACCTGCAACCAGTGAAAGAAGATATTAACCAAAAAGGCTACGGCAAGGAGGATAAATCCCAGTGCCAAACTAAATGCAAACTCACCCTTTGTCGTTTCTAAGGCAATTGCAGTAGTCAATATTCGGGTGTAGCCCCTTATGTTTCCACCAACCATCAAAGCACAGCCTACCTCTGTAATTACCCTGCCAAACCCGGCAATCACTGCAGAGATCAAGGCGAACCTTGCCTCGGAAAGTACTGTTATTGCAGTCTGTAAGGTATTTGCCCCCATTGAAAGGGCTGTAAGCCTCACCCTGGGGTCTATGCCCTGGGTGGCAGAGATGTTAAGGGCAACTATAATAGGTGTTGCCAGGACAAACTGACCTATTACCATAGCCCAGGGGGTAAAAAGAAGTCCTAAATGTCCCAATGGCCCCTGCCTTGAAATAAAGGAATAGAGCAATAGCCCCACTACCACAGTAGGGAATGCCATTAGAGTATTGAACAGGGTAATTAATGGCCTCTTCCCCCAAAAATCCCCTGTACCAATAATAAAGCCTATGGGTATCCCCACTAAAGAGGCAAAAACAGTAGCCGTAGCAGAAACCCTTAAGGAGAGTAAGGTTATGCCAAATACTTCTCTGTCCAAGGAAAGTATCAACCACAAGGCATTCAAAATGGCATCTGATATATAGTCCATAACCCATACCCACTAGTTTCAACTCTTCAACTATTTAACTCTTCAACCCATCTAAGGGTTAGGCACAGCTACTGGAATGAACAGGGGCTGTCCAAACCTATCTTTTCCAAATTCTTTGATGATCTTTTGCCCTTGTTTGGACGTTACCCAACCAATTAATGCCATAGCCTTTACGTAGTCTATATGAGGATGCCTTGCCGGGTTGACGGCAATGATCCCATATGGATTAAAAAGTACCGGATCACCTTCAAAGAGGACAGGGAGGTCTATTTTCTTTTTTCCTAAAAAGGCTAGATAGGTGCCCCGGTCGGCCAGGGTATACGCCCTTTTTTCATAAGCCATAGTCAATACCGTTCCCATTCCCTTTCCTGCCTCCAGGTACCAACTTCCCGAAGACTTCTTCCCGGTTGTTTTCCATATCTCCATCTCTTTTACATGTGTACCCGAATTATCCCCTCTGGATATAAAAGTGCCTCGTTTAAGGGCAATCTTTTTAAAGGCATCAGCAGCAGTTTTTGCTTTCCTGACCCCTGCAGGGTCGGACTCCGGTCCAATAATAACAAAGTCGTTGTACATTACATCCCTGCGGTTTACACCGTAACCCTCTCTTATAAATCTGTCTTCCAGATGCCGGGCATGAACCAGAGTAATATCAACATCCCCATTCTCTGCCAGCTTCAGTGCCTGTCCTGTCCCTACCGGAATGACATCCACCTTTACATTGAACATCTCTTCAAAAGGTGGAAGAAGGGCATGGAGCAGTCCAGAGTTCTCGGTGCTGGTGGTTGTAGAGAGCCTCAGCCTTTCTCCTGCGTGTGTCAGTGAGAAAGATACAACGACTACGAGAAAAATAAGAGTTAATAACGTCAGCTTCTTCATATTATACCTCCTTAAAAAAGACGATATCGCATTCGGGATTTAACGTGGATTATTGTATATTCTATATATAATCCCCCTTATGTCAAGACGTTATAGCTAAATACTCATGGCAAGACTTGACATTATTCAGATGAGGTTATATATTTTCAAAGGTACAGCTACAACTATACTTAAAGCAGCAACTTAAACCTTACAGATTAACCCCTGATGGCAGTTTGTTTGGAAAACTAAAAAAAGGGGGGGTTTTCATCATAAACTGAAGGTTCTTTGAAGCTTACTGAACATAGAAAACTAACACCATAAGGAGGTTAATATGGATATTTTTTTAAGGTTGAAAAAGTTTTGGATATCTGCAATAGGTATCGCCTTCTTGACCATTGGTTGTGCAACACTACAGGATCAAGAAGCCAGATATGGTTCCAACCCTCCTGTTATTAATGTTACTTTTGCGAAGGACAGGATTGTTTCTGGGGACACCTGGAAGATTTATGTTAACGCTTCAGATGTAGACGGTGATATGGCTAGATTCGTTTGCTCTGCACTTCAGGACGGCAGGCATCCGTATCCTTTTGACTTAATTGGGATTAAACCGGAGCAAAGTAAGAAACTTTCCGGTTACTTGTACTTAACCACCCATACCCCTCAGGATCTATGGGGTATTCATATTGAATTGTCTCTTTATATAATTGACAAGGCGGGACATAAGAGCAATGAGAAAACCTTTGAGTTAAGGTTTGCCTCAAAGGCATCCGATAAAGAGGTGGATCGTACCCTATTTGATGATAACCCTCTGGGCCCCATAATGATTAATATAACAAACCTTGCAGATATTGGGACACCCAATACCCCTGAACAGTAAATAGCACACATATAATAATAACAGCGGGCTTAAGCCCGCTGTTGAACCCTGCTGTTGAGTCCTGCTGTTCTATTGAGTCTCGCTGTTGAAAAAAACATACTCAAGATGAGAAAGAGCCAAAAAACAGAACCTCAGAGGGTAATCCCTCTGAGGTTCTGTGCAAGAAAGAATATTTTTATCTCTCAATTTAGAATACTAGTTTAATGTTCCAAGCCATTTTCCATGCATTATCAGCAGTCTTGGTCGAAGAATCGAAATACTTTCCAGCAAATAGGTAGTCACCTTCCACTGCCACTGTTAAATTAGGGGTCAGCTGGTAATGTGCCTCGAGATCAAACTCATGCCCCATATCCTTGTCTCTGTATGTAATAGTTGAAGGAAAACCTGCAGCGGTCTGGAGATACCAGTATTTGGCTATAAACTTCAGTTTGTCCACAGGGATAGTAGCACCAACCATGGTAAACCACCTGCCCAGAGAATAACCGCCGTCATAGGCACTATAACCGGACACCGGCAGGCATATCTGTGCATACTCCTCTACCCCAACACCATTACCCCAGTATAAGAGGTTTGGACCCGGCAGGAGCAGCCCTGTAGCCGGATATCTAGAATTCGCATTTGCATATGCAAAATTCTTCATCTTATCATCAGTTGAATCATTATCACCAGAAGCGTACACACTCATGAAATCAAGTATAAACGCACCCATGTTCATAGAAGCATCTGCCCTGAGGTAGTACCCGCTGTAATCATAGTCAGTCTGCCCGGCAGGTATAGCCTGATACGCCCGTTTCCCAAATGAATAGATCGCATCAATACCAAGCTTTACAGGCCCTGCATTGAAACCAGTCCACAACCCTGCCCAGTAAATGTCATCATTGTATAGCTGCTGTGATGTACTGGTTGCTGTACTGGCGGCAGAAACAAGCGTTTCCCTGTGGTCTCTGTTGTACACACCATAAACGCCAACCTCGAAAGCCTGGGTTTTCTGGCTGAACTCAAGACAATACATATCAGAGTCGCTGTCGCCGTTGCCTCTGAGCGTATTGTTACTCAGATTACCCTCTGATATCTTTGTCCACCATAGGGACAACTTGGACCCATCGGCAATCTTGTAGTCAAACTTGAGACCCGGAGAAGTTGACGCAGCACTAAGTATTGCCTGATTATGGGTCAGAAGGAACTGCTTACCGGCTACCACATTAAGGGGTGTACCAGGAACATTAAAATCAATGTATGCTATCCTTACCTCCATGTTGGTAGCAGGTGTATCCCATGTCATACCGCTATCGCCACCCTGGTTTATGATACTGCCAACACCACCACTGTTAGGGTCATAGCTCTTGCCCCATTCATCCCAGCCTATTTCGATGCCAAGTACGCCTTTTACGTTTTCCACAGCAGCAATCTGGGTCAGGCGGAATCTTTGCTCAACAAAGGCTGCACCGTCATCCGTATCGCTATTGCGATCACTGACATTGTTAGATGCTATACCCACAACCTGATAGTCACCCGAAAAGATAATATTTGCGGCAGCATAGGCTCCTTTTGGCATTGCAAAAAATGCTATCAATGCCACTGCCATGGTTAGCATTACAAACTTTTTCATTACTTATACCTCCTGTTTATAGTAACAAACATTTCCTTTTTAGATTTTTTTCTTTTACCTGTTTAATATCCACCCTTTTCTTCATCTTAAGCAAAAAAACCTAAAAACTCTTTTGCTTCACGATCTCTTTCACTCTTCTCTCTTGTCAAGCAGAATTGCCTCTATTCGTTCATCCCATCGCATCACCCGCCTTTCTTTACTGTAATTAATTTAATACACTTTCTCTTAGAAGCAGCAAACACCCTGTACCTCTAAACCCGTTTATTATCAATATAATCCGTCTCTTATTACTTTTTTAGATGCTAAAATAACACCTTTAATATAGCCTTGTCAAGAGTTTTTTAAAAAAAAATGGATTGTAATAAAAGCTGTTGACAGATAAACTCTGTTAGACTATAGAAAGAGAGAACTCATTCTTATTCTCCAGACAGCAAAGGGAACCCATAATGAAAGAGGAAAAACTTGTACTGCTTTACTCTAGAGAGGAGATTGTCCGAAAGGTAAAAGATATTGCCAACCAAATCTCGAAAGACTATGATGGCAAAGAAGTTATACTGATCTGTATTCTAAAGGGGGCTTTCGTCTTCCTCGCAGACCTTATTAGAAACCTCCGGATACCGTTGAAGATTGACTTTGTCAGGCTTGCCAGCTATGGATCACAAACTCGGTCATTAGGAGATATAAATATCACCAAGGATATCGAGTTGTCAATTGAAGGAAAGAATGTGCTTGTTGTGGAGGATATCGTCGATACTGGGTTAACCACCTCCTACCTTATTGAGAGGCTCAAGGCAAAAAACCCAAATTCTCTGAGATTATGCGTATTAATAGAGAAAAAAGAAAGACGAGAGGTAAATATTGAAGCCGATTATGTTGGCTTTATACTAGAAGAGGGTTTCATTGTTGGTTATGGATTAGATTTTGATGAAAGATATAGGTACTTGCCTGAGATTTACAGGATAGTTGATTAGTTGAGGAGTAAGAACCACTCTTCCAGCATAGGGGAGTTTAGGATATTATGATAGTTCAGTGTGAAAGATGTCAGACAAAATTTAAACTCGATGATGAAAGGGTACCAGAAGGAGGAGCTAAAGCAAGGTGTTCAAAATGTCAACATACATTTGCGATCGTAAAACCTACAACAACACCGGGTATTGGAACCACAGGGCAATTAAAAGGAGAAAATGAAGGGGTTAAATCGGGGAGATTTCCTTTAAAAAGCATGGTAGCTCTATTAGTCCTGTTTGTCGTAGTTGGTGGAGGAGTATTCCTCTATTGGGATAAATTGGTAGAAATAAACTGGAAGATATTCAGCATGTCCAACCTCAGAGATTATCTTGGTTCAAGGATATCCCCTGATGAAAATACTATCTTGCCCAAATTCCAAATCCGTGGATATTATATCGATAATATCAATGTAGGTAGGATCTTTGTAATAGAAGGTAAGGCTATAAATAACTCTTCGGAGGCAAAGGGTTTTATCAAGGTAAAAGGAGCACTCTTTGATAGCATGGGTAATAAGCTAGCTGAAAGAGAAGTATTCTGTGGTAACATCCTTTCTAAAGAAGAATTGATGAAACTGGAAGCGGATCAAATCGACTCCTGTCTGAACAATCCTGCGGGAGAGTTCTCAATAAACCAGAATGTTCCACCACAAAAATCTATTCCTTTTATGGTTGTCTTCTTTGACTTACCAGAGGGCCTGAAGGAATTTCGTGTTAGCGTGGTCAGAAATCAGGAGCTAGAGAGGCATCAATTTGGAATCAACTAGAAACTTAATTTTCGCTATTATATCCCTGATCATTATTCTCTTTATAGGTACGATCGGTTATACGTTGATACAAAAGTGGGATATCCTGGATTCCCTCTATATGACTATTATAACCATCACCACTGTAGGGTATGGGGAGGTTTCTAAACTGGGCGCGCCAGGTAAAATCTTTACTATTGTATTGATAATCGGCGGAGTCGGAATCGCCGCTTATATAGTTGGAAGTATTTCTAAAATGATGGTTGAAGGAGAGATAATAAGAATCTTAGGGAGGAGAAAATTGGAAAAGCAGATTCAGGCACTTAAGAATCATTACATTATATGCGGTTGTGGTCGAATCGGGAGTTTAATCTGCAAAGAGCTCGCCACATCTGCTAAACCATTACCATTTGTGGCCATCGACAATGATCCCAAAGTTATAGAGAAGATTGAAAGTGAAAACTATCTATATATACAGGGCAACTCTATAGACGAAGACATCTTAATTAAAGCCGGAATAAAGGATGCCAGAGGATTAGTAACTGTAGTTTCCTCTGATTCAGATAATGTATACATAACCCTAACCGCCAGAGAGTTAAACCCTAAAATCTTTATTTTGGCCAGAGCGTCATATGAAGGGGCAGAGAAAAAGCTTTTAAGAGCAGGAGCAGACAAGGTTATTTCGCCCTATGTTATTGGGGGAATACGCATGGCACATGCCATTCTACGACCTACTGTTGTAGACTTTATTGAATTGGCGACCCACAAGCAGAGCATGGAGCTTCAACTGGAAGAGATTACAGTACGGAAGGCTTCCAGGCTTATCGGTGTTTCTTTAAAAGATTGTGCAATAAGACAGGATATGGGGTTAATTATTGTGGCTATAAAGAAGGCTACCGGACAGATGGTCTTTAACCCTTCATCGGAATCTAAGATTGAGTTGGGTGATACCGTCGTTGCCCTTGGCGAAAAAAAGGATTTAATAGAATTGGAAAATATGATGGGGGCGTAATCAGGAATCAGAAGTCAGAGTCCAGAAGAAAATTATCTCCATTCTGACTCCTGGATTCTATCCCATTGCTTCTTCTACCAGTTCAGCTATATCCTTACTTTTTAAAGATTCTTGCACATCCCTTTCTTTAATGGCATCCTCAAACATGGTCAGACAATAGGGACACACGGTTGATACCACGTCTGGATTTACATCAAGGGCATCTTGCAGCCTCATCTCATTTATCCTTTTTCCCAAATGCTCTTCCATCCACATCCGACCACCGCCAGCACCACAACATATACTCTTTGCCTTGTTTCTTAGCATTTCAACCAATTTAACCCCCGGAATACTCTTTAATATCTTCCTTGGGGCATCATATATTGTATTGTATCTTCCCAGATAGCAAGAATCATGGTAAGAGATGGTTTTGTTTATCGGTTTAGTCAGTTTAAGTTTGCCCTTTGCAATCAGTTCTGTAATGAATTCTGTATAATGCAAAACCTCAAACTCCCCGTCGAATTGGGAATATTCGTTCTTTAAAGTGTTAAAGCAGTGGGGACATTGGGTTACAATCCTTTTTACGTTATAATTTTTTAAAATCTCTATTGTTTCTGCAGCAAGCATCTGGAAAAGATATTCATTTCCAATCCTTCTTGCAGAATCGCCACAGCATTTCTCTTCTGCACCCAATATACCAAAGTTTACCCCTGCTTTATTAAATATGTTGACAAGTGCAGTTGATATTTTCTTATTACGGTCATCAAAAGACCCTGCACAACCTACCCAGTAGAGTATGTCAACGTTGCTGTCCTCAGCCATAATTTTTACTCCAAGGTCCTTGGCCCAATCAGCTCTTGTTGCCCATCCTATGCCCCAGGGATTGCTGTTGTTCTCCATATTTCTAAAGACAACCTGAACCTCAGAAGGAAACTTACTCTCCATAAGTACCAGATAACGCCGCATATCTACTATCTTATCTACATGCTCATTGCATACAGGGCACTGTTCCATACATGAACCGCAAGTTACACAAGACCAAATCTTATCCTCGGATACCACATCCCCTATAAGGCTCTTACCCTCATAACCCTCTCCTGATGCTGCTTCTGTTTCTGCCTTTCCATCTCCTCCATTCTTACTTTTAAGCAAGTTAGAACCCTTTTCCAGAAGGTGTACTTTAAGGTCGTGGATCAAATGCCTTGGAGAAAGAGGTTTTTCAGAGAGGTGGGCCGGACAGTTAATTTCACACCTGCCACATTCGGCACAGGTGTATAGATCGAGTAGCTGCTTCCAGGTAAATTCCTCTATATTAGACACACCAAATGTCTCAGCCTCCTCCATGTTCAATATTGGTATGAGTGCCCCTCTCGGATCTAGCGATTTGAAGAAGATGTTAAAGGGAGCAAGTATAAGATGAAGATGTTTTGAATACGGGATAAGAACCAGGAACCCAAGGACAAGAAGGATGTGAACCCACCATGAGGCAATAAAGAGAGCTTCCTGGGTTGTTTTTTCAAAACCCACATTGTTAAAAAAACTGGCAAATGCTGCCCCAACAACCGCAATGGTCGCCGTTTCGTGAGAATCTATATTTATCTCAAAACCCTCCATGAGGAAATGAAAAACCATCAAAAAAAATATTATGCCCAATATAATCCCGGCTTCCCCAGTGATTTCTAACCTTGGAGGTCTTAATACATATCTTCTCAGTAATGCCCAGATGATTGCTGTCATAACCATTAATGCAGCTATGTCCAGAATCAATGGGAAATATTGGGCAAAAGAAGCCCCCAAGATATGAAAGGAAAGGCCGGGGATAAAGCCTCTGCCAAACATGAATATATAACTGAATGCAAAACACAGGAATCCATAGAATATCATTGCATGACCGAGACCAGCCAAATCCCCAGCCCTGACATCTTTTAGAACGCATATCTGTAAAAGGATCCTTTTTAGAGTGATATTTATTCTTTTGCCTATTTCTTTGAATCTGTTGTCTTCTTTTCCAAGGCGGAGAATAATATATAGATACCTGACCCTGTTTACAAAAAATACCAGGGCTGCTATTATCACAATAGCTAACAGAACAAAATTTGGGATACCCATGATTGTATAAGTGGCTACATTCATGTAAACCTCCTATCGGGTGTGGATTTGGGGCCAGACCCATAGTCCGCCAGAGGCGGATCGGGTCAAACCCCAAATACTCTTCTAACCTTCTGCCTTTAATTTCTTCATCTCTTCTGTAAGAACAGGCAACACTTTAAACAGGTCGTCAACTATGCCATAATCGGCTTTTTGGAATATAGGTGCCTCTGGATCTTTATTTATGGCAACTATATACTTAGATGTACTCATACCTGCCAGATGCTGAATGGCTCCAGAAATACCGCAGGCTATATAGAGGTTTGGGGAAACGACTTTGCCGGTTTGCCCTACCTGGTCTGATACATTTCTCCATCCGGCATCAACAGCAGCCCTGGAAGCCCCCACAGTTGCTCCCAGAACATCGGCTAATTCTTCTAACATTTTGAAGTTTTCCGGTCCTTTCATACCCCTGCCACCCGAAACGATAATCTCTGCTTCGGTAAGATCAGGTCTTTCACCGGCAGTCTTTATAAACTCCTGGATGGTGGTTCGGATATCGCCAGGATTAATATTTACATCTACCTTTATCAGCTCTCCCTTTTTCGATTCATCCGGTGGACTGACAGGCAAGGCATTTGGTCTTATAGATGCCATATTTGGCTTGTTATCGGAAAATGATACATCGGCGTATACCTTGCCAGCAAACATCGGTCTTATTGCGGTAAGCTTACCATTGTCATCCAGACCTATCCCTGTACAGTCTGTTGCCAGTCCAGCCTCGACACGGGCAGCAACCCGCGGAGAGAGATCTTTACCTAAAACCGTAGCACCATAAAGGACTATAGACGGTCCATTTGCCTTTATCAATTCAGCAATTACCTTACTATAGGCATCGGTTGTATACTCCTTTAATGCTTCATGTTCAGCCAGATATACCTTGTCAGCACCATAGTGACCGAGTTGTTCCGCCAGGGGACCTACATTTTGGCCCAGGAGTATAGCTGAAAGATCTCCTCCCAGTTTCTCTGCCATCTTCTTGCCTTCACTCAACATCTCGAATACGACCTTTTTTATCTTACCGTCTTTAACTTCTGTAAATACCCATACACTATTAGCCATTCTTACCCCTCCCTCCTCAAATCATCTTTGCTTCTTCTCTTAGAAGTTTAACCAGTTTGGGTACAGTTTCCTGTGGTCCTTCTCCTTCTATAATTTTGCCAGCGGCACGCGCAGGAGGAGGAGTATACTTTGTTATTATCGACTTTGAACCGGCACAACCCACACTGTCTGAACTCAACCCCAATGTTGCAAGGTTCTTTACATCAAGGGGCTTCTTTTTGGCTTTCATTATTCCGGGCAACGAGGCATATCTTGGTTCATTAAGACCCTTCTGTGTTGTTAAAACTGCCGGTAAAGACACCTTCAGTATCTCAATTCCCCCTTCCACCTGACGGTGTACCGTTGCGGATTTTTTATCAGCTGCAATCTCCAGTTTCTGGATTAATGAGACCTGGGGAAGATTTAATAACTCTGCCAGGGTTGCACCTACCTGTGATAAATCATCATCAATAGCCTGTTTCCCGCAAAAGACCAGATCGTATTCTATGCCCTTCAATGCCTCTGCTAATGCCTTGGCAGTTGCAAAAGCATCGCCTCCTTCGAAAGCAGGATCGTCAAGTTGCACGGCCTGGTCTGCTCCCATAGCCAGGCCTGTTCTTATCGTCTCTACAGCCCTTCCTCCCCCTATACACAGAATGGTAACTACCCCACCAAATTTCTCCTTAATCTGCAATGCCTCTTCTATACCATATTCATCATAGGGATTCATAACATACTTCAAATCATCTTTAATGATATCTGAACCATCTGGTTTAACCTTTATTACTGATTCGGTATCCGGAACTTGTTTTACACACACAACTACATTCACTTTAATCCCTCCTTTTCTATTTCGTATTTAAACACGGTTGGAAATTCCCTTTCTTGCTAAACTTCCACCCCCTCTCTATTTAATCGTAAGACGTAAGTCGTAACCAGACTCTATTTATTTATTTACGACTTCCGACTTACAATTCACGAGTTACGATTAGCGTCTTCAACCATCCCCTTGATAAAGATATCACTTATCAACTCAGCAGAATTAGATAAACTGACCTTCTTCCTGGGGGATAATACCCAAAACCTGGCTACTTCGTCCAATGCCCCCCAGAATGCCCTGCTCACAATGGTAGGGTCTAACTCCTTCTTAATTATCCCTTTCTTCTGTCCTTCCTTTATTATGGAAGAAACAATCTTTAAATATTCAATAAATTTCATATTCACATATTCTTTCATAAACTTACTGCTCTGCCTTAGCTCCACCTCCATGATGGCTGCTAGATCTGGATTTTCCTTTTTGGAATTCAATTGCACAACGGCAAACCTCTTCAACTTTTTTAAAAGGTCCTCCTCTTTATCGATCTCCTGTTTCATATTCTGTATAATTTTTTCCATCTCTTCTTCAAAGAGGGAAATAAGTATGTCATCCTTGTTCTTAAAATAGAGGTAGATCGTTCCATCTGCAACCCCTGCTTCCTGAGCAATTTCCGAAACCTTTGAACTATAAAAACCATTCTCTGCAAATACCTTAATGGCTGCCTGGAGAATTCTTTTATGTTTGTCCTCTGCCTTTGTTGGTAATTCGGTCATTTAATCTCTCGGATTTTAGATCCCGCTTATGGTAAAAAAGGATTCAAGTAGGGGCAGGGTTATCCCTGCCCCTACTTGGCAACCACAAGGGATTGCCCCTACCCCTTGACCAATTGAATCCTCATGAAATTATGAATGATTGTTCATTCAATTTAGCATACGGGCAATCTGCTGTCAAGAGTTTTTGTTGTTTTTGTTGTTTTTCAACTAACCTTCTCAACCCTAACAGCACATACCTTGTATTCCGGTATCTTCGCAATAGGATCAACAGCATTTATTGTCAATATATTTGCTGGCGACTCTTTGAAATGGAAGGGAACAAATATGACTCCCCTATCAGGGCGTTTACTAATTATTGTTTTTACCTTAATATCCCCACGACGGGATTTTACAGTAACAAAATCACCGGATTCGATACCCAAACCCACAGCATCTTCTGGATTTATTTCTGCCAGAAGTTCAGGATAAAGCATATTAAGCCCTTTTCCTCTACGGGTCATTGTACCTGTATGGTAGTGCTCTAATACCCTTCCTGTAGTAAGTAAAAACGGATATTCCCTATCTGGCAATTCTGCGGGTTTTTTGTAATCGATGGCAGAAAATAACCCTTTACCCCTTGCAAACTTTTCTAAATGCAGGATTGGCGTTCCAGGATGGTTTTCACCCGGACAGGGCCAGGAAATACCTTCTTTTTCAATTCGTTCATAAGTTATGCCTGCATAGCTGGGGGTTACTGTGCGTATCTCCTCCATAATCTCCCTCGGGTTATCATAATCCATGTGGTATCCCATCCTCTTAGATAATTCACATATTATCCAGTAGTCTTCTCTGGCATTTTCTCGTGGTTGAATTGCTCTCCTTACCCGTTGGACCCTTCTTTCAGAATTTGTAAATGTCCCATCCTTTTCGGCAAAAGATACACCTGGGAGAACCACGTCAGCATACTCTGCAGTTTCTGTTAAAAATATGTCCTGGACTACTAAAAATTCCAATGATTTTATGCAGTACGCTATGTGATTAACATCAGGATCGCTGAGCAGGGGGTTCTCACCCATAATGTAAATTGCCTTTACTTTTCCTTCCTCTGCAGCATTAAACATCTCAGTGACTGTAAGCCCGGCTATACTCTGTAAGCTATCTACCCCCCATGTCTTTTCAAATTTTTGTCTGACTTCATCATCGGTAACCGGTTGATACCCTGTGAAAACATTTGGCAAGGCACCGAGGTCACAAGCCCCCTGAACATTATTCTGACCCCGTAAGGGGTTAACACCTCCTCCTTCAATACCAATGTTACCACATAGCATCGCAAGGTTTGCCAGGGACTTTACATTATCAGTTCCTGTTATATGCTGGGTAATACCCATAGCATACATTATTGAGGTAGGTTTTGCCTTTCCATAGGTAAGAGCCGCATTAATCAGATCTGAGGATGGTATACCTGTTAGTTCTGAAACATACTCGGGGTTATATTTTTCAATACAAGCCCTGAGTTCCTCAAACCCTTCAGTTCTCTCTTTGATATATTCTGCATCATGCAAATTTTCCTTGATGATAACATGGAGTAACCCATTAATCCAGGCAACATCAGTACCAGGTTTTGGTCTAAGCCAGATACTTGCATAATCAACCAGATCAATCTTCCTGGGATCAACAACTATCAATTTAGCCCCTTTTTTTAAAACAGCTTCTTTAATGTAGTTTGCAAAGATTGGATGATTTTCTGTAGTGTTGCTTCCTGTTACCAATATGACCTCTGATTTAAAAACGTCAGCAATGGGATTTGTCATTGCCCCGCTACCAAATGCTGTGGCAAGACCTGCCACGGTAGAGGAGTGTCAAAGCCTAGCGCAGTGGTCTATGTTGTTTGTCCCTATAACTGCTCTCATGAACTTCTGCATCAGATAGTTCTCTTCATTTGTGCAGCGGGCAGAAGAAAGGCCTGCAATGGCATCAGCCCCATGAGAGGCTTTAATCCCTTTGAGTTTTTCAGCAATAAGACCGAGTGCCTCATCCCAGCTTGTCTCATGAAACTTTCCATCCTTTTTTATGAGGGGCTTGGTAAGTCGTTCTTCACTCTCTATAAATTCATACCCAAAACGCCCTTTTACGCATAAACTGCCTTTATTTACACCAATATCATCTTTTGTTGTTATACCCACTATCCTGTTATTAAACACATTGATCTCAAGCTGACACCCACATCCACAATAGGTACATGTAGTCATAACCCGATTTAGCATCCAGGGACGCCCTTTATATCCACTTAAATTTTCTGTCAAAGCACCTGTAGGGCATACCTTAATACATTCACCACAGGATTCGCACTTATCCGGGTTTACGGCGGTTATACTCGTGTTAAAACCTGAACCATCGATATCGATTGCTCCTAACCCTTTTATCTCCCTGCAGGCGGTAGCACAGCGCAGACACATTATACACCTGTCTGGCCAGTAATAAATAAGGGGAGTAGCATATTGAAGCTCTCTCTTTTCTCTTTCAGCTTGGTATACTGCACCTTCTACCTCAAACTGGTGTACCATATCCTGAAGGCTACATTCACCCCCTTTATCACAGACAGGACAGTCCAGGGGATGTTTCACCAAAAGCAATTTAAGGGTTTCCATTCTCATTTTTTGAAGCCGGGGAGAATTCGTTATCACTACAATCCCCTCTGTAACAGGAGTATTACAGGCTGTCATTGGATGGGGTAAACCCTCGATCTCCACCACACACATCCTGCATGAACCTATGGGATTCAATCTTTCATGATAACAAAGGGTAGGAATCTCGATTCCTGCAAACCTTGCAGCCTTTAGAATTGTAGTACCTTCTTCTACTGTAAGCTCTTTCCCGTCAATCGTTAAATTAACCATTCTTACTCCTCTTTCTATGTTTTTTGTAACCGTTGTAATTGTCCGCTGTTTGTTAGGGGTGAGCGGTGGACAGGTTGTCGGTCAGCGAACGGGAAACAGTAAGCGATTACGTTTTTTACTAAACTGCCACCATTCCAACTCTATAACATCTCAGACACCGGTCTGCTTCACCCATTGCCTCAAGATGATTATATCCTTTTTCAACTTCCTCAAAAGTCTGTTTTCTTTCATCAGGGGAAAGCATTTCCAGATGCAGCCTCTTTCTGCCTCCTAAAAATCCTATCTTTTCTCTGGGATCAAAGACTTTAACCTTCTCAAATAATTTATCAAAACAGTCCTCATAGGTTACCTTTAATTCCTTGTTATTTATTAAACGGTCTATATTTATTGCCGCTTTTCTACCGCCTGCACAGGCACGAATCAGTGTTGATGGTCCCGTTACGCAGTCTCCTGCTGAAAATATTTTTGGATTGTTTGTCTGCATTGTAAATTCGTTTACAGCCAGAGTGTTTCTTCTGGTTGTCTCTACTTTATCCTCACCCTCCAGCAGTTTCAGGTCAATCGCCTGCCCTATGGCTGGAACCAAAATATCACAGTCTATAACAAATTCAGACCCCTCAACAGGAACAGGACGCCTGCGTCCGCTTTCATCCGGTTCTCCCAGTTCCATCTGAATACACTCAACACCTATAACCTTTCCCTTTTTTGTAAGGATTCTAGTTGGATTGGTTAGATAGTGAAATTTTACACCTTCTTCTTCTGCATCTCTAATCTCAACATGATCCGCTGGCATTTCCTTTTTTGTCCTGCGATATACCAGGTTTACATCATCCTTACCAATTCGAAATGAACAGCGCACACAATCGATGGCAACATTCCCGCCACCTACCACAAGTACTTTTTTCCCCTCAGGATATGGGTCAGTTCCCATGTTAACTTCCTGAAGATACTGGACACCAGGAATAAATCCTTTATACCCCTTATCCTCTCCTTTAATACCCATTTCTGTGTTCGTTTGTGCCCCAATGGCAATAAACACAGCATCATTTTCTCTCTCTATGTCAGAGAATTTAACGTCTTTTCCAACAATAGTATTGTATTTTATAGTAACCCCGATTTTTTGTATCTGATCTACCTCAAAACCAAGTATATCCCTGGGCAAACGATAATCAGGGATCCCCATCGCCGCCATCCCGCCAGGCTCTCCGTGTCTTTCATAAACAGTAACCTCATGTCCCATCAGGGCAAGGTGATATGCACAGGTCAGCCCTCCTGGACCGGCACCAATAATGGAAACCTTTCCAGTATTCTCAGATGGAGTTGGTTTGAATGATATTCCCTTATTTCTTTCAAGATTATCATCTGCCACAAAACGCTTCAAATGCTTTATAGAGATGGGCTCATCCAGAATCGTTCGGCGACAGTGTTCTTCACACGGTCTCACACAGACCCTTCCAAGTGTTCCAGGAAGTGGTAGTTTGTTTGTAATCACACTCAGAGACTCCTGGAATTTCCCTTCCTTTATGCATTCTATATAGCCGGGAATGTCTAAATGAATAGGGCAGGCATCCATACACGGAGCAGTAAGCTTGTACCTGTAACTCCCTTCTGGAATCGGGTTTTTATCCTGTATTGCCTTCTCAAAATCTTTTGCGAAGTGCTTCAGCGCATCCAAAAGGGAAACAGGTCCAGATTGCCCAATGTTGCATTTTGAACCTTCCCGAATAACTTCTGCAAGACGAGAAAGAACTTCCAGATCCCCATTCTGGCCTTTTCCCTGGCAGATTCTGGTTAAGGTATCCGCCAAAACTTTTGTGCCAATACGACAGGTAAAACATTTCCCGCAGGATTCATTCTGTATCGCTGTTAAGTAAGCCCGGCACATGTCAACTATATTCACATCTCGTACTCCCAATATAAAGCCGTACCACCCTATCAATGCGTTAATGTCTTCATCCTGTGCAAACTGTGCAGGCAGGGAAACATTTTCAGCTTTTTCATAATTCTCAGGCTCTTTTCCCCTATTGTCTACAACAACTCCCCCCCATGAACTGAAAAGAATGTCACTCATCACTTACTCCCTGTTTTGAATTTTGAGTAGGGGCAGGGATAACCCTGCCCCTACTTGAACCCTGGAACCCTAGAATCCTCGAACCCTTTTCACAAACTATAATCTATTTTCATAGCTCATCTCGATAGTCTTAACAATCCCTGTTAAGGTCTTGTTCACAGGAACCGATATCTCCAATTTTTCACCTTCACTAACAATAGCTCCGTTTATGTAGTCTATCTCCGTTTTTTTTGCCCTCAAGATATCCTGAAGCATAGATGAGACATTGGTTGCTGTTGCCCTGCATACATCTTCTACCCTCTTTATAGGATCATCATAAGTCAATCGGATACCCCTTGCTTTTACAACCAAGACTGCCTCTTCCACAGCCATTCTTAAGATCTCCCTTGCCCAACTGTATTCAACCAATTCTCCATTTTTTAATCTAAGAACAGCGGTCAAGGCATTTATTCCCACATTAATCAAAAGTTTGCTCCATATCAGTCCCTCAACATCGTCTGTAATCCTTGTATCTATGCCTGCCGAATTAAAGATATTGGAGATGCTTTTAACCCTTGAAGAAAGACTTCCATCCAGTTCTCCGATGGTTGTTTCCCCTCTGCCAGCGTGTCTTATGTGCCCTAATCCAAGAACAGTAGCCCCCTGAGAGGTGGTTCCACCCATAACCTTTTCTTTTCCAACAATCCTAGAAATGGTCTCTATATTGCCAGAACCATTCTGTAGGGTAAGGAGTATAGTATCTTCCCCTATGAGTGACAGTGAATCCTCGGTGGCTTTTTCGGTATCATATGCCTTGACACATATGATTATAATGTCTGCTTTTCCTATATCTGCCGGGTTGGTTGTTTGATTTACGTGTACCTTATGATTACCACTTATTCCCTCTATAATCAAACCATTTTTATTGACCTTATCCGCTCTGCCTTTCTGCTTATCCAGAAGCCATATCTCCTCTCCTGTCTTCGACAGAAAAAAGGCAAACAGGTTTCCCATCGCTCCTGGACCTACTATAACTATCTTCATGATTGCATCTCGTATTTATTAGAAGGTGTGTCCCTACCCTTTAACCCATCCACTCATTTACCTTTTAACCTCTGCATCACTTTGTCCATTTCCAGCATAATCCCTTGACTTAGTTCAAAGGGGGGAATACCTTTGAGGTCTGCCTCCACTATCCGTGGATCCGAATATACTGAGCCGAAAATGTCAAAGCCCTGCATTTCACTCCTTATAAATTCTCTGTCTGCCTCACTTCTAACCTTATTGGCTATTACTCCTATATTCTCTATACCAATATCCTTTGACAACCCTTTTATTCTCCAGGCAGTTTCTATACTCCTTTTCCCTGGCTCAACAACTACTATCAGCATATCTACGGCCTTTGCTGTTGCTCTGCCCAAATGTTCTACCCCGGCTTCCATGTCCAGAATAACCACTTCTTTTCTGACAAGCAAGAGATGAGAGACTAATGTCCTCAGGAGTATACTTTCTGGGCAAACACAGCCCCCACCGCCCTTCTTAACTGTACCCATAATCATCAACCGTATACCTTTGTGCTCTACCCAGTATTTTTCTGGTATATCATCAACCTTAGGGTTTAGCTTAAAAAAACTACCACTCGTGCCCGGTTTCGCCCCAGTTCTATCTTCTATCAGGTCACTCATCTCTGCAATGGGTATTATATCATTGGGATTAGGAAACCCAAGAGCCATAGCCAGGTTGGCATTTGGATCTGCATCTATGGCTAGTACAGAATAACCGTCATCATAGAATTTTTTAGAGAGGCATGCAGTAATAGTGGTCTTTCCTACACCCCCTTTACCTGTTATAGCTAACTTCATAACCTGATTTGTATAGAGATTCCCGGTTCTTCTCCAGGATGGAGCAGGTTTATTCGGATCCCTTGGGTAACA
The DNA here is from genome assembly GCA_040757775.1 of Thermodesulfobacteriota bacterium. NCBI lineage: Bacteria > Pseudomonadati > Thermodesulfobacteriota > Thermodesulfobacteriota bacterium. The sequence continues at coordinate 17,872 of JBFLWQ010000024.1, read as the reverse complement.
GGACAGTAACCGTAGTCCCCTTGCCTTCCTTACTCTTTATACTTATCGTACCATGATGAGCCTCTACTATTCCTTTGGCAATGGATAATCCCAGACCTGTACCGATCACTGTTCTCGTTTGGGAGTCCTTAACTCTATAAAACCTGTCAAAGATTCTTGGAAGATCTTTTTCAGGAATGCCTATACCGGTATCGGCCACATCAGTACGGATAAACTCTCCTTCGCTCCTCAGAGTTATAACAACACCTCCACCTTCCACATTGTACTTGATTGCATTACTCATAAGATTGGTAAACACCTCTTCCATGTTTTCTCTGTCAGCGTTTACAGGTGGAAGTGAGTCGCTTATTTCCAGCCTCATTTTTATACCTTTGACTTCTGCTTCAGGCTCCATTAATTGATAGGCTCTCTCTACTATTTCCTTCAACAATATGGATTCCTTATGTTGAACTACTATACCTGAATCTATTTTGGATACATTGAGAAGATCATTTATTAGGACGAGAAGTCCTCCTGTTCTCTCTTTTGCACGAGTCAACATTTTCCCCTGTTTTTCAGTAATCAAGCCAGCCATGCCTCCCTCTATTACGGATAACTGCTGTTGTATCGCTGAAATTGGTGCCCTTAGCTCATGGGAGACCATCGATAGAAAATCAGATTTCATTTGGTTTAGTTCTTTTTCCTGGGTTATATCGTGTAGAACTGTAACAGATCCCATTATTTCGCCATCCTCGTTAAGGACAGGAGCAGTGTCCGCTCTCAAAAAGACCCTGGCTGATCCTTCGCCAGGGGTAATCTCCTGAGATATTTCAAGGTATTTTGACCTTTCAGTGCTCAAGGCAGTAGTCACTGCCTTGACAAGATATTCATTCTTAACACACTGTCTTAAGGATTTGTTTATGATTGGTAAACTCTCGATCTCCAATAATCTTGTTGCCGCAGGGTTATGGAGTACAATTTGACTATCACGGTCAGTCACCAGTACGCCATCCACCATACAGTTAATTATCGTGCTGATCCTGCTCTTTTCATATGCAATATCCTTGAGGCTCTTTTCTCTCTCCTTTCGCAAAGTTTCTGCTTCCCTTTGAAGTGCCCTTTTCTCCACTCCTCTTCTGACAACAATCCTCAATTGATCCGGGGTGAAGGGCTTAGCTATAAAGTCGTAAGCCCCTTTTTTCATCGCCTCTACCGCCGACTCTACAGTAGCATATCCAGTAATTACGATTATAATCAGGGACTGGTCAATGCTATGTACAGCATCCAGTACCTCCATGCCGCTGATCCCTGGCATCATCAAATCCAATAAAAGGATGTCAAAAGATTCTCCCTTGTTGGTGATAAGGTCAAGACCTGCCTCCCCGTTTTCAACGCCCTTGACCCTACAACCATCCTTTGTCAATATCCGGGAGCATCCATCTCTTATAACAGCCTCATCATCTATGACCAGGACATTTGCATCCTTCAACATGTGATGGCTTTCCCCATAGCCTTCTGGTGTTCACCGTTAACCGTGAACACCAAACCATTAAACTCTTTCACCCTTTTTGTAACAGGACATCAACCCGTCTCACCAATTCAGAAGGCTCCACAGGCTTATCAATATAGTCATCTGCCTCTATTTCCATACCCATCCTTTGGGTATAAGTTGTAGTAGGTATATGAGAAACGACAGCTGTTAGAAGAATTATTGGTATACTATTGTATTTAGGGTCACCCTTTAGCTCAGCACACATAGCATACCCATCTTTATTTGGCATCATTACATCCAGTATAATCAAATCAGGCGACTCTTCCTTCGTCTTCTGTAATCCTTCGATTCCATCATAGGCAGCAATTACCTCATAATTCCTATTCTCCAGCATAATTTTAACCGACTCCACAAGATCAGGATCATCATCAACAACTAAAATCTTGGGCATTTTTCCCATCTTATTTTACCTCCTTTCCTAGTTAGTAACTCTATTCATCCATGACAGGCGAGACGCCTGTCCTACTGTGTTGTATAACCACTTACGACGTAGGACAGCCGTCTCGGCTGTCTAAAATACAGATAAAGGCTGAATAGTTACCTTATTTAAATAAGCGTCCAACTGTAAGTGGAAACAATTCTTTTCACATCTCACCATTTACCTTTAACTTTCTATATGTGGTCTGGGGAAAAGCCCGGCCCTTTTAACAATCTCCGGTACCATCTCTTCCCACTCTATTGCCATGACATGGACACCATGAATCCCCTCTATTTCTCGCAACCTTTGAATAGTCTCTATACATATATTAATGCCTTCCTCTGCCTTTTTCTCCTTTGGGGCTGCCTTCATCCTCTCTATTAATTCATCAGGAACATCCATACCCGGTACGGATTTTTTCATATAATTTGCCATTCCCACCGACTTGAAGGGGGTAACACCCCCCAGGATATGTACCCTTTCATGCAAACCTCTATCCCTCACCATTTTCATCCACTTTTCGAATTTCTCCAGATTATAGATACACTGAGTCTGGATAAAATCTACACCAGCAGCTATTTTCTTTGCCAGTCTGGGAACCCTGATCTCAAACGGGTCCGCAAAGGGGTTCTCTGCCGCTCCGATAAACATCCTGGGACTTCCTTTCAGTTCCTCTCCCCCCAGGAATTTACCCTCGTCCCGCATCAATTTGACCGTCTGGACAAGTTGTATAGAATCCATATCAAATACGTTTTTTGCAGAGGCATGGTCACCAAATTTTTGATGGTCTCCTGTCAAACAGAGTATGTTACTGATGCCAAGAGCTGCTGCACCAAGGATATCGCTCTGAATAGCAATCCTGTTTCTGTCTCTGGTTACCATCTGCATGATTGGATTCAACCCTAACCCCTTCAGGATAACACAGGAAGAGATGCTGGACATCCTGACAACTGATGTCTGATTATCCGTGACATTCACACCATCAACAAACCCTTTTAACACCTCTCCCTTTTTCTTGATGACCTCTGCATCGGCTCCTCTAGGCGGCCCACATTCTGAGGTAACCGCAAATTCCCCCTTTGTTAAGATCTGTTCCAATTTGCTTTCGGATTTCATAGTCTTAAATCCTCTCTTACAGCCTTACGAGGCCCCCCATCCCTGTTGGTGGACCAATCGTTTATAGGTATTATCTCTTCATACTTTTCTAATTGCCCCAGGTCACTCAACCTTTCTATTATTAGCTGCCAGCCGCAGATCACCTCGGGACTGATTTCGCATTTTCCGTTTGCTGAACCACCACAAGGACCATTGAGCAGACTCTTGGAACATCTGGCGATGGGACAGATTCCTCCTGTCAAATGGAGTTTACAATCACCACAGGCATGGCATCGTTCAGACCAAACCCCCTGTTCTTCTGTAACGCCAATAAATTTGGTATTGAGGGCAGGTAATACAAGGCTATTTTTGTATTTCTCCGCCATGAATTGGACTCCTGCCCCACAGGCCATGGATATCACCACCTCATACTCACCGATGAATCCCCTCAACTGCTCCAGGTATTCTCCATCACACTGCCGCTCCAAAGTCTCCTGCCTTATTTCAGCAGGTATACCTTCCTTACTCCTTACCATATTAAGGGCAGAAGCCAGTATCTCCACTTCCTTTTTTCCTCCAGCAGAACAAACGGTAACACACTCCCCACAGCCAACAATCAATATCCTTTTATATCTTTCAATCATTGAAAAGATCTGTTCCAGTGGTTTTCTCTCTGCTACAATCATTCCTTCCCCCCCTCAGTATTGCCATAGTGAACATCAAAAGAAAGTAGTCATTGCGAGGAGTTAGCCGGAGGCGAACAACATGGCAATCTCTCAAGATTGCTTCGCTAACGCTCGCAATGACGCGTTGGGATATGACAATTTATGAAAGACATTCACTATAATTACTCTCTGTTTTTATCGCTATCCCGTGTCTCCTTTTTTTGCTCTTATGGGATTTGGCCCAAGTGTCATTATCCTTTCTGTCATCTCTCTGGCGACTTCTGCAAAACGCGGCCCCTGTGCTGCTGACATGTTGTACATCTCTAGCCTTTCTCCACCTATGCCTATTTCATCCAACAGCCTTTTTGTATATTCCACCCTCTTCCTTGCCCTGAGGTTACCCCGCAAGAAATGACAGTCCCCCTCTAAACAACCTGCTATATACACTCCGTCTGCACCTCTTTCAAATGCCTGTAAGAGATGAATTACATCCACTTTGCCGGTGCATGGAACCTTTATTATCTTCACATTTGGAGGATAGTTCAATCTCATAGAACCTGCCAGGTCCGCTGCCGAGTAGGCTCAATAATGGCAGCAAAAAGCAACTAGAATGGGTTCAAACTCTTCCATCAGATAGCCTCTTCTAATAATGCGTTACATTTTGCCAGTATCTGTTCGTCCCTGAAGTGTTGGAGTTCTATAGCCTTCGCCGGACACTCAGATGCGCAAGTCCCACACCCCTGACATTTAGCCATATTAATCTCTGCAAATCCCTCCTCGTTTATCACAGGGACGTCATACGGGCATACCCTGACACACGTGAGGCATGCAGCGCATAAATCGCCGTTTACTGTAGCAACTACGCCACCTACATGAATCCTTTCCTGGGAAAGGATAGTACTGGCCCTTGCAGAGGCAGCATATGCCTGGGATATACACTCACTTATGAGTTTGGGTGAATGTGCCAGGCCACACACATATATTCCATCGGTCCCGAAATCTACAGGCCTCAGCTTCATATGAGCTTCAAGAAAAAAGCCTTCCTGTGTTCGAGGGACCTTTAGTAATGTGGCTAATTCATCGTTCTCTTTTGGTAGGATGGCACTGCTCAAAACGATTAAGTCAGGTGACAATGACAGGTCTTCTCCCAGTGCAGGGTCTTTTATATCTACTTTCAGAGCCCCATCTTCAACAGTTACTCCTGGTTTTGAGTCGAGATCATACCTTATGAATTTTACCCCTTTCTTTCTTGCAAGGGTATAATACTCCTCCATCAAACCATAAGACCTTATATCCCTGTAAAGGATACAGATATTCATATTGGGGTTCAGTTCCTTCATTCTCAAACTATTCTTGATAGCCTCAGAGCAACACACCCTGCTGCAGTATGGCCTTTCTTCTGTTCTCGAACCCACACATTGAATCATAACTATGGAGCTGATGTTTGAAAGCCCGGCGGTACCATCTGCGATTCTTTTCTCCAGTTCCAGCTGGGTCATAACCCGTTCATCCTCTCCGTACATATACTCCCCCACTGGCTTATACTCTTCTCCCCCTGTAGCTACAATAACAATACCATGCTCCAGTTTTCTGTAGAACATACCTGGTCCAACCATTAAGCCCGTCTCAAAGTTTCCTTTATATCCGCTAAAGTCGACAACCATGGTATCCTTGAATATATGAATGGAGGGATTTGCTTCAACCCTTTCTATAATCTCTCTGAGATGGGATTGAACATCGTCACCCTCCAGGGTGTAATAGACATCATGCAGCACTCCCCCTAGTTTTGCCTCTTTTTCTACCAGATAAACCTCATACCCCTGGTCTGCCAGACTCAGAGCAGCCGTCATTCCTGAAAGTCCACCACCAATCACCAGAGCTTTATCTTTTATTTCCAGAGGCAGCTCATCTAAAGGTTGTATCAGTCTTGCATTTTCCACAGCCATCCTTACCAGGGCTTTTGCCTTTTTTGTGGCATCTTCTTTTTGTCTCATATGTACCCAGCTGCATTGGTCTCTGATATTCGCCATCTCAAAGAGGTACTTATTCAATCCTGTCTCCCGTAGTGTCTCCTGAAACAGAGGTTCGTGGGTTCTGGGAGAACATGATGCTACAACGACTCTATTAAGATTGTGATCAGAAATGGCATTCTTCATAAGTTCCTGGAAATCTTGTGAGCATACATATAGTCCCTCCTCAGCATATACCACATCCTTCAAAGACCCTGCATATTCCTTTACATGTGGCACATCTATAACCCCTCCTATATTGATACCGCAATGGCAGACGAATACACCAATCCTCGGGAAGATATCTTTTACTTCTGTTTCCAACGGATATTCTTTCCCTTTCACCATGCTTCCGCGGCTTTCTGAAAGAAGACCCGATGCACAGGCTACACTGCCGCTTGCCTGTGCCACTGTTTCCGGAATGTCTTTGGGCCCCTGAAATACACCACTTACAAAAATCCCCGCTCTGGATGTAGACAGAGGCGAGAATTGTGAGGTTTCACAAAAACCGTACTGATTCAGGTGGACTCCTAATCTTTTCCCCATTTCCATGGCATCTTTTGAAGGCGTAAGACCACCTGAAAGAACCATCATATCAAATTCCTCTTCTACAGGCTTGCCTTCCTCATTTATATAAGTCACTCTCAAGTTCCTGGTTCGGGGCATCTCTACAATTTTGGATACCATGCACCGTATGAATCTAACTCCATATTCCTCCTGTGCCCTTTTGTAATAATCATCAAACCCCTTTCCATGTGCCCTTATATCCATGAAGAATATGGTCGGTTCCACTTCACCTGAGTGCTCTTTCGCTACAACCGCTTCCTTTATGGCATACATGCAACACACACCCGAACAGTATCCCTTTCCCGCCTGTAAGTCTCTGGAACCAACACACTGTATAAAGCCTATCTTTTTGGGTTCTTTTTTGTCTCCTGGTCTCTCAAGGTGTCCCATGGACGGTCCAGAGGCGCTGAGTATCCTTTCGAACTGTTTGCTCGTTACAACATTATCGTACACCCCGTACCCATATTCTCCTTTCAGCTGGGGATCAAAGAGTTCAAATCCAGGTGCCAGTATTATGGAGCCTACTTTGAGAGTGAACCTTTTTTCTGTGTCTTCGAAGTTTACTGCCTCATTTTTGCAGAGCTTCTCACATATTCTGCATTTTCCTTTGATAAAGTAACGGCAATGGTCCTTGTCTATTTGATATACCAGAGGTATAGCCTGAGGGTATTGAATATATATGGCTTTTCTCTCTCCCAACCCCTCATTGAAGTCATTCTTAACTTTTACCGGACACTTCTCAGCGCAGACCCCACATCCTACACACTTGTCTTCGTCCACAAACCTGGGGCTTCGAATCAGAGAGACCTCCATGTTGCCTGCCTCTCCCAGCACTTCCTCTACCTGTGTATTGGTAAGTATCTCTATATTGAAATGTCTTCCACATTCCACCAGCTTTGGAGACAAGATACACATGGAGCAATCGTTGGTTGGAAATGTTTTATCCAGTTGAGGCATGACCCCGCCGATTGAAGGGGATTTTTCCACCAGGTATACATAGTAACCGGAATTTGCCAGGTCAAGGGATGCCTGTATTCCTGCAATTCCGCCCCCAACAACCATTACGGCTCCTATCTTTTTGTTGGCTGCTGAATTCTCTGTGTCCTCTTTATTCATTATCTTTCCCTTAGACTATCTTTTCACCCTTATCCGTTATCCGTTTACTGTTCACTTTTTACCGTTATATTAACCCCTTTGAAAGCAAAAGAGGCATGGGATTAACAAAATGCCTTTTCCACCATCTTCCCGATTTCTTCTCATCTATAGCAAGTCCTATCAGCTCGGTAATATAAAATATAGGCAGGTTGTATTTCTTTCCTTCATCTCTGCTGATCTCATCCTGCCTGGTATCCAGATTGGCATGACACATGGGACACGCCGTAACCAGACAATCTGCTTCTGCCTCCATAGCCATCTCTATTATCTTCCCTGTCAGTCTTTTCACTATATCAGTATGTGTGATGGCCAGGCTTCCCCCACAACACTCCGTTTTGTACGGCCAGAAAACAGCTTCTCCACCCAAAATGCCTACCAGATCATCCATGCTTTGTGGATTTTCATAGTCCTTTACCTCTGTTATCTTTGGTGGGCGAGTCAAAAGACAACCATAATAACAGGCTATCTTCAAGCCTTCGAGAGGCCTTTTAACCTGTTCTTTAATACTGTTAAAATTATCCTCTTCCCTTAACAGCTCAGGAAGGTTTCTGATCTTTACAGCCGGTTTAAAGGAACGATTTTCTTTTCCTGCTGTCAGCATCCTGCTATAACAGGCAGCACATGGAACAAGAAGATCCAGACCGGCTTTGGCAGCTATTTTGATGTTCCTCTCAGGAAGGGCATTAGACAAGAATTCATCAGTAGAGTGGGCAGATGATGCGCCGCAACAATTCCAGTCCTCTAATTCAATAAGCTCAATACCGAGTTGACAAAACACGGCGCGGGTAGATTCATCGTACTCTTTCGCTGTTCCATGGAGTGAACAACCGGGATAATAAGAGAGCTTCATCCGATCACTCCCTTCTTTACCTGTGAAAAGATATCCCTGATTTCCTTCCTTCCTCTAATCTTAGGGGACAATAGTTTGAGTTTCCCCTTTAGAAACATCATAATCCCCAGTTTTATGTCCTTTTTGAATTCTCGGTTTTTCAATTTGTATTTAGCTATCATTTCCAATTCGTATATTCTGCCTCTCTTGCGAATAGATGAAAGGAATGCGGAATGGAAAAAGGGAACATGGCTGTCGCCCAGTGGTTCACCGGAATTGATTGCCATCTGCCTTAACACATCCATAACCTTTGCCAGATCCACGTCATTGGGACACCTGGTGGTACAGGTTTCACAGGAGGCGCATAACCATATTGTCCTGGAGTTGAGGAGCCTCTCCCTCATGTCAAACTGTATCATTCTTATGACCTGATGGGGGAGAATGTCCATATCAGGGCTTACAGGGCACCCGGCTGAGCATTTCTTACACTGATAGCATGCCAGCACATCTGTCTTGCCTATTTCGGAAATCAGGACATCCAGAGGATGATCTGTCTTTACAAGCATATCTTTCATCTAATACAACCCCGCCTTCTCTATAATTGCAGGCACCTTGTCTTCCCATCCGAATGGGACCAGGTGAACCCCCTGACAGAGGGGTTTCAATCCATTGATCAATTCAGAGGCAATCTCCACACTGGTTTTTGGTTTATCTGCTGATTTCATCAGTCTTTCAATTAAGACCTCCGGCACAAAGACATCCTCTACATGTTTATTCATAAATCTGGCCATTCCAACTGATTTGAGAATCATTATCCCTGCAATGATTGGTACCTTGAGTCCTTCAACTTTTTTAATGAAATTTTCGAAGGCATTCAATTCAAATACAGATGTTGTAAGGAAAAAGTCTACCCCTGCCATTATCTCTTCTTCCATCTTTTTTATTTCAAGGTCTAATGCTCCCCTCTGGGCACTGGAATTGACTGTAGAGCCAACACAGAATTTTGGGGTTCCATGCAGGTCGCTCTTTGCCATATCATAGCCCTTCTGTAAGTCCCTTATGGCAGAAATTAATTTAAGAGGGGTTAAATCGAAGACAGGCTTAGCATCGGGGTGGTCACCCAAAGAAGGCTCCTCTCCCATGCTGATTACGATGTTCTCAATACCAAGGACAGAGATATTGAGCAAGTCAGATTGCAAGGCAAGCCGATTCCTGTCACGACATGTCATATTGCAGATCGGGGTAAATCCTTTTTCTTTTAACAGGTAAGAAGCAGATAGTGAACCTAACCTCATTACCGCGCTTTGAAGGTCAGGGACGTTAACTGCATCGATCCTTCCCCTCATCTTCTCAGCATAATCATAAAATTCAGTCAAATCGGTACCTTTTGGTGGTTGTAACTCTGATATTACCAAGAATTTTTTAGAATCCAAGAGTTCCTGAAAATGCATTATTCCTCCTTATTTACCTTTCTAAGGCATTATGCACTGCTAATTCCAACTCTTTCTGAACCAGATGATTTTACGCGGCAGTAGAACACCTTTTGCCTACGAATCTGAGCCTTTAATTCAGGCATGTTTTGGGATGAAGTGATTATTATCGGAAGGGATTCTTTAGGATCTCCCTTCGGAACCTATGGGCTTTCTAATGTTTAGTTCGATGGCCTTTTCACTGAATGATTATTCATTTTACTGATTACCATACAGGTATTATTTTGTCAAGATTTTTAGTTGGCTGAACCCTCATGTTTCACAGGCAACTCAATTATAAAACAGGTCCCTCCTCCAACCTTACTCTTTACATCTATCTTTCCCTTGTGTTGTTCTATCACCCCGTAAGATAAACTAAGTCCAAGCCCGGTTCCCTTTCCAACCTCTTTTGTGGTAAAGAACGGATCGAATATCTTGGAGATATATTCTGGAGGTATCCCTTTCCCGGTATCTGAAAATTCAATTAAAACCGAATTGTTTTCGGACCGCAGAGCTGTTGTTACGGTTAATGTCCCCCTGCCTTCCATAGACTCAGCAGCATTGACCATAATATTCATAAAAACCTGCTTTAATTGGCTGGGATTGCCCTCTATTAGAGGAAGTGTGGGGTCTAATTTTTTTATTATTTCGATATTAAGAAAGGCTGCCTGGTTTTCCAGAAAGAAGAGACCTTCGTTGATTGACCGGTTAATATCTAGGGGCTCCATTCTTGGCCCGGTCTGTCGGGCAAACTCCAGAAGGCTTTTTACTATCTCTTTACACCGGGTGGCCTCCTCAGCTATTCTTTTTAAATCTTCCCTGTTTGGATCACTATCCTCCATCTCTTCTATAAGGAGGTTGGAATATATCAGAATCCCACCTAAAGGGTTGTTTATTTCATGGGCAACACCAGCAGCCAGTTTCCCCAGGGAAGACATCTTATCCGACTGAAGGAGCTGTAATTGGGCATCCTGCAGCTCCCTCTCCATCCTCAATTTTTCTCTCAGGTCGGTGAATATGCCAACAGTCGCTACTTCCTTCCCATCCTCATAGACTATGGCAGCTGAGATGTTTATGGGTATATGTTCTCCATTTTTGTCAACCAGAGTACTCTGAGTTGTCTCTAACTTCCCCACACCTCCAAATTCCTGGCTTCTTAACTTTCTCATAATATCTTTGGCAACACCAGGAGGGTATATCCCTGTTATGTGCAGCTTTCCAATCACCTCTGAAGCCTTATATCCCAGCAGTTTCTCAGTTCCTTTGTTAAAGATTACTATATTCCCCTTTATATCAGCAGCAATTATCCCGTCTACCGAGCTATCGATGAGGTTCCTAAAAAAATCATTAGCTTTTCGCAGTTCATGCTCTATATTTTTCCTCTCTGTAATATCGGTGTTTATCCCCTCATACCCGGTTATTTCTCCATCCCTATCTCTCTTTATATTACCCGTCAGCAAGATAGTAACCTTCTTCCCATCTTTTCTCTTTAACTCAACCTCGTATTCCTTGACAGAACCATCTCTCTCCACCAGTTCCTGGAAAATCCTTCTATCTTCAGGGTTTACGTACACATCCCTTGCAATATCAAGGGACAAAAACTCCTCTTTGTCTCCGTAGCCTAACATATCCAGCATCGCCTGATTGCATTCGATAAACTTACCTTCCCTGCTGCTTATGAACAAACCCTGTTGAACCCTTTCGAACAAGAGGCTGTATTTCTCCTCAGTCATCTTTAGCTTTTCTTCAGACCTCTTCCTTTCAGAAATATCTCGAAGATACGCATATATCTTCCTGGTTCCATCGCTGCCCTTAGTAGTTGCAATACAAACCTCTGTTTCCTTCCTGTTGCCCTGGGCTGTTAGAATCTCTAACTCAGAACATGAACGTATGCTCTCTTCCATCTTATATTCTGCTAACATATCCTTGATGGTCTTTTTATTCTCAGCGCTGAATAGGTCCACGAAGTTCATTCCCAGGAACTCTTCTACCTGATAGCCAGTCAACTCTGAGGCACTCTTATTTGCAAACCTGATATTATAATCCCCATCCAGGATTACTATACCAGCATTACTCATCTCTATTACTGTGCGGAGTTCATCTTCCATTATTTGCTGCTTATTTCCTCTCTGTTTTCAATATTTCCATAACTGTTTTCACGTCCTTTGCAGAACCGATATACAGGGGAACCCTCTGATGGATTTCTCCTGGCTCGATCTCCAGTATGTCTCTTTCTCCATCTGTGGCCATACCACCTGCCTGCTTTACCAACATAGCCAGGGGGGCACACTCACACGTCAGTCTCAGTTTGCCATGGGGTTTTTTGGGGTCCTTTTTGTCAGGAGGATACATGAAAATACCGCCGTAGAGAAGGGTACGATGAAAATCTGCCACAAGGGAACCGATATATCGCAAAGAGTATGGCAAACCTTTTTCCGGGTCTGCCTTTGTAAAATGATCTACAACGGCCCTGACATTTTCGTCCCAATAACTGGCATAACCCATGTTTACACTAAATATGCTCCCCTTTTCAGGTATCCTGATATCTTCGTGGGAAAGCAAGAATTCCCCTACAGCAGGGTATAGGGTAAACCCATGGAGGCCATCTCCTGTTGAATATACCATCATAGTGCTCGTACCATAGAGGAAATACCCTGCCGCCACCTGTCTGTATCCGGGTTGAAGTACATCGACGCTTGCAACCTGTTCACCAGGGGTAACCTTTTTGTAAATGGAAAATATAGTACCTATGTTAACATTGGCATCGATATTTGATGAACCATCCAATGGATCGAAGATTAAGACATAATTGCCCTTTTGATACTTGCTTGGTATCTCAATAATGTCAGCACTCTCTTCAGATACCATGGCACATAACTGGCCCAGGTGAGACATTCGTCTGATAATTGAGGTGTTAGCAAATTCATCCAGTTTTTTTACCGCCTCACCCTGAACATTTATGTCACCGGTAAACCCTAAAATATCCGTTAAACCCGACTTTCTTGCTTCTTTTGAAATAATCTTTGCCGCCACGATCAGTTCTGAAAGAAGAACCGTGAAGGCTCCGGTAGCATCAGGGTGTAACCTCTGCTGGCTCAAGAGGTGCTCTGTTACGGTCATTCCAAATTTACTCATTTTTCGCCTCCTTTCATAAGGATGGGGTGAATATCAAATACCATAAAAGAATACCATACAATATTTTACAATGCAATACATGATAGAATCTAACAAAAAGTTTTCGGGATATTCTAATATTACCTAAGAAAGACAACACGGACAGCAGAATCACAGAGAGATTTGACCCCATAGCCCCCGGTTGAAAGAAAAAAGATTACTTTAAATGTATTTATACTTGACATTTAGACGTCTAAATGGTAAATATGTTTCCCATGATTGAACGTATATTTTGGATGCAACGAATTCAGCAGGCTTGGGAAAGACGACCGGTTGTGTGGCTATCCGGAGTTCGCCGGGTAGGTAAAACAACCTTAGCCCAGATGTTTCCCAAGGCAGTCTATCAAAATTGTGATCTGCCTTCGGTGGGACGCCAATTAGTTGATCCGGAATCTTTCTATGACAGCCTCGATAAGGGAACCATCGTTATCTTTGATGAAATCCACCGTTTAGAGGATCCGAGCCGTTTATTGAAAATTGCAGCAGATGTATATACTCACCTGAAAGTGCTCGCAACAGGTTCTTCTACGTTGGCAGCTACTAAAAAATTTCGCGATAGTCTGACGGGACGAAAGCAGATGATCTATTTACCGCCGGTGCTCTGGAGTGAATGTACAGACAACTTCAATATAAAAGAACTGGACCGTCGATTACTCCATGGAGGGTTGCCTGAACCCTTGCTGTCGGAAACGAAGAATGCAGCCTTTTTTTCGGAATGGATGGATAGTTTTTATGCCCGGGACATCCAGGAACTTTTTAATATCCGCAACCGTACTGGTTTCATAAGATTACTGCATTTATTGTTACGGCAAAGTGGAAGTCTTATAGACTATACCAATCTGGCTAGTTTAAGTGATTTAAGCAGACCTACGGTAAAAGCGCATGTAGAAGCCATGAGTATTGCCCATGCGGTATTCTTAGTTCCTCCATTTCAGGGAGGCGGCCGGCGCGAAATTACGCGCAGACCCAAATGTTATACCTTTGATACAGGTTTTGTCACGTTTGTCAAGGGTTGGAACACTATTCGGGAAGATGATCGAGGTCTTTTGTGGGAACATCTGGTGCTCGATACTCTGCGCACAGCCGTTGATAATCGCAACTTGCTTTACTGGAGGGATAAATCCGGACGAGAGATAGATTTTGTTGTGATTAAAGGTCGAGGGCAACAAGCAGATGCCATTGAATGCAAAATCAATCCCGATCACTTTGATCCTGCCAATCTTATTGTATTTCGCTCTCTATATCCTGAAGGGGAAAATTACGTGCTGAGTCCCAATATTAAATTCTCTTATCAGCGGCGTTATGGGGATCTCTTGGTGCGCTTTATTTCGATCAACCAGCTTTTTGAAATTATGTAGTAGGGAAAAGACAAGGCAATGTTAGATTTTGTGTACGTATTGCATGAACGTACCTGTTTATGTAAGGTCGGCAATAAATAAGTATGGTGTACATGGAATTTCTCTAATAAAACAATTACTTTTAATGCTGTTAACGTTTGTATTGACAATGCGTTAATTTTGAGATACAGCATATAGCAAATATAGATCCAGCTTTTTTAATATTTATAGGGTAAGGGTTTGAATTATGGCTAAAAATACAAATATAAATGTTAGAACAACCGAGGATATTAAAAGGGGTGCAGAGGTCGTATTAAATGGTCTCGGATTAAATATCTCCTCGGCAGTTAATCTTTTTTTGAAACAGGTTATCAATTACAGGGGCATTCCGTTTGATTTGCGGCTGCCTAATAAGGAAACGCTATATGCTATGGATGACATTGAAAACAATCGTAATCTTGAGTCAGCTGATACCGTTGAAGAAATGTTAGAAAAGATTGGTATATGAGTTTCAGGAAACTGATATGGACAAAAAGATTCTCTAAGGATGTCAATCGAGCAAAAAGGCGTAACCAGAATTTAGAATCCCTTCAAAAAGTTATTAAAATGCTTCAATCGGGCGACACCCTACCCCAGGAATACAAACCTCATCCCTTGAAAGGCAAATACTCAGGTTATATGGAATGTCATATTGAACCTGATTGGTTGCTAATCTGGAAGGCAGATAGCAACGCCGTTTATTTAACACGAACCGGTACACATTCAGACCTTTTTGGATAATATAACCACCATTTTTAAGGTATTTGTACTTGCGATCAGGCAGCCGTTAAAGAAGGAAAAACGGTGAGGATTCAGTTTAAAAAGCTTGTATAGCTTAATATTGAAAATCATGCCAGGGACTTTTTAGGGGTTAGAGGAATGGCAATTGCTTCATCAGAATAAGCATGGGGGAAAAAGGCAAGGTAATATTCAGTTTTGTGCACATATTGCATGAATGTTGCTGATGAGATAGGTTAAAATGTTATACCCTGACTCTTTATGGACTAAATGTTGAAATGTTAGGGCAGGGTTGTTAAAAACAATCGTAACGGAGGATGGATCATGAAAAGTATAGAGTTGACCTCCCATGTGGGGAAAGACGGTATTTTGAAGATACAGATGCCCTTGGACATAACAGATCAGGAAGTGGATGTAATCGTGGTGGTTCAGCCACGCTTGAAATCCGAACCGGCGGCAGACACACCCGAAGCACGAGGCTGGCTTCCGGGTTTTTTTGAAAAAACGGCTGGCGCCTGGCAGGGCGAACCCTTAACCCGTCCACCTCAGGGTAAATATGAAATTCGGGAGGAACTTAAGTAAAGAACCCCGTGCTTCCGCACGGGGTATCCAGGATTAATTTTTGATGAAAGCAATAGAAGAAAAACTAACGGACATTCCTTTGGAAATTAGAGCTGAGGAGGCTCTTGTAAAAGCAGTCGCTAAAGCCATAGCAGCTCACAAGAGAGCAGGGCATCCCATTGTAATCTGGCGAGATGGGAAGGTCGTCAAGATTCCTGCCGAGCAAATCGAAGTTCGTGAACAGGCAGCGGAATATAAGACACGTGATAAAAATGACAAATAGCAACTTGGCAAAGAAAAACTCAAAAGTGCGGGATTACCGGCACGATGAAAAACGAAGGAACAATCCACCCGAAGGCCATTGAAACTCACTTAATTTTTGTGAACTTTATAAGATAATATATTCAGGAGGAAACTATGCGTGCGATCTCAAAAAAAATCGTTCATGACGAGCACATGAGGCCGGTGGCGGTGCAAATTAATTACAAAGACTGGCTTGAAATTGAAAAGATACTGGAGGGACAGAAAAAACGGGAGACAATGAGCATCAACAAGCATATCGGTGTTATTCAGCTTAGCGAAGATCCGGTAAGCTTCCAGCGCAGGATGCGTGAGGGAATGCAATCATAGCTGCTACCGCGATCGCTATAAACGCAAAGTTGTTGACCAATGACAGGGTATTTGTGACAGGGTCTCCGGTCTGGAAGTAACTGCATTACCTCTTAGAGAAACAGAAGCTGGAGCGATTTAAGTGCGGGAACCGGAAAAACAATTAGCCCATCGGCATGGTCAGCTAATTAAACTGGATGGCAATTTCTTCATCAGCCTGTCTGCCGTGCCTGCACAGGCAGGAATAAGGGTGAGGAAAAGGCAAGGCAATATTCGGTTTTGTGCATGTATTGCATGAACGGTCATCACACCGTCCATTACATGTGTCATTGCTAATGGAAACAGTTCTATGTCCCCAAATGTATACATTGTCGCCGGACCAAATGGCGCGGGTAAAACAACCTTTGCAAAAGAATTTCTCCCCAATTATGTAAAATGTCTGGAGTTTGTAAATGCCGACCTTATTGCTGAAGGGATATCACCATTTTCGCCGGAGCAGGCCGCGATTCGGGCCGGGAGACTGATGCTTGAACAGATTCATTTGCTGGCAGACCGTAGCAGTGACTTCGGATTTGAAACAACTTTGGCCGGAAAATCGTATGTGCGTCTTCTGGCTGATTTGAAAAGCAAAGACTACCGAATTTATCTTTATTTTCTTTGGATTGATAATGTTGATATTGCCCTTGAACGTATCGCTGATCGGGTAAGAAGGGGAGGTCACAATGTCCCGGAAAAAATTGTTCGCCGCCGTTTTAACAGGGGACTTTCCAACCTCTTCAATATTTATCGCCCGCTGCTGGATTTTTGGGTAATTTTTGATAATTCAAAGGATGATCCTGTAATGATCGCTTATGAAGAAGCTGGAGACTTGGAACTTATTGACCCGGCTTTATTCTCAAAATTATCTGCAAATATGGTGAGGCCATGAAAGAAGGGAAATCAGGCAAGAATATGTCCGGTAAGGCGATGGCGTTTCGTGCCGAAGAGGCGCTAAAGAAAGCTGTGGCTCATGCTATTGCCGATCACAAACGCACGGGAGATCCCATTGTGATCTGGCGAGATGGGAAGATCGTCAAAATTCCTGCCGAACAAATTGAAATTCGTGAAGAGACAGCGGAATATAAGACACGTGAGAAAAATGACATTTAAAAAGCTTGTATAGCTTTAATGAAACCGCCTGCAGCAAGCTATGAGGTGTCAAATATTATAAATTTTCCTATGCTGTATCCTGTCATTCCGTGCTTGACACGGAATCCAGTTTTTTAGTTTTCTGGATTCCTGCTTTCGCAGGAATGACATATGGAAACCCTGTAGCAAACTACAGGGAATTATCAAGTTAAAAATCATGCCAGGTACTTTTTAGGGGTGAATAGAGAGATAGCAATTGCTTCATCAGCCTGTCTGCCGTGCCTGCACAGGCAGGAATAAGTGTGGGGGAAAAGGCAAGGCAATGTTCAGCCTTGTGCATGTATTGCATGAATGTACTAGTTGGCGTAAGGTCGGCAATAAATAAATAGGTGATTATAAAAGATTTGGCACCAAATTTGTAATATATTTTGTTATCAGATTAAAGATAGATTCTTTTCTATTATTATAACGGAATTCGAGTTCTTTTAAATATAATGGAAACTTTTCTTTTGAGACACCATGATGTTTCATAAGTCGTTCTTTGGCAA
>JBFLWQ010000023.1 GCA_040757775.1 Thermodesulfobacteriota bacterium | reverse complement strand
GATGAAGCCTTTTTGGAGAGAGTGGAAGGATTGGTCTCCCTTGTTTTGCGGCGGCAAAAGCCGGGGCCGAAAAAGAAAGACACGGGCAGTTAGGTATACTGTCTCCGGAACTCTCTCCCCGGAACTCTCCCCCCTGAACTTCGGCTATAAATAAAGACCTAAATAAAATTGAAACAATAACTAATAGAGCAGAAAAGGTAAGGATGGTCGGGGAAGATCAGATGGAAAGAAGAAAAGATTTAGGTATTGATAGAGAAGGTGCCCTTTCACTTATGGGCGAATATCTGAAGAAGGACAACCTGCAAAAACACTCTTTTGCTACAGAGGTAATTATGAGGGCATTGGCGGAAAGACTGGGTTATAATGCTGATGCTTGGGGTATTGCAGGGCTTTTACATGATCTGGACTACGAAGAGACAAAAGACACCCCTTCCAGGCATGCACTGGAAACAGCAAGGATACTAGAGGGGAAAGGTATTGACCACGAGATAATCCAGGCCATCAAAGCCCACAATGGGGACGCACTGGGCATACAACGTGATACAGATTTCGACTTTGCCCTGACCTGTGCCGAGTGCATAACCGGTTTGATCGTTGCGACAACCCTGGTTTATCCTGACAAGAAGATCACCAGCGTTAAAGCCAAATCCATACTAAAAAGGATGAAACAAAAGGAATTTGCCAGAAGTGTTGACAGGGAGCTTATCAGAGAGTGTGAAAAGCTCAATATCCCCCTGGAGGAATTTGCAGAGCTGAGTCTCAAAGCCATGCAGGGAATTGATAAGGAGTTAGGGCTGTAAAGAACGGCATATAATGAAAACAAAAACAATATTGACTCTATATAAAGAAAATAATCTCGAGTCAGAATCAACGAACAGCATTGTAATGGATTATTTGAATTCCCTTGCTATAATTGAAGATGATAGTATACAAAAGAAACTTCTAAAAGAGGTAATTCAAAAATATGTTATTTTAGAAAGAAAGGTAGACTCTTTGCTAAAGAATACCCTGCCAGCAAAGGTTGCAGAAGAGATAAAATATGAAGGGCAGTTTGCTCCTAGATTGTATAATTGTACTATATTATTTTCTGACTTTGTGGGCTTTACCCGTCTGGCTGAAAGAATTTCAGGTGAAGTATTGATAGGGATATTGGATAAACTCTTTTCTGACTTTGATGGTATAATAGCTCGTTTTAAAGGTACAAAAATAAAGACTATCGGTGATTCCTATATGGCTGTTTTTGGCGCTCCGGATGAATTTGAAGAACACGCTGTTATGGCAGTAAGAGCGGGGCTTGCCTTGCTAAAAGTTGTTGAAACATTAAACAGAGAAAGCGAGGAAGAGTTTCAGATACGCATAGGTATTCATACAGGTAAAGTAATGGCAGGGGTAGTAGGGAAAGAACGGATGCAGTTTGACGTCTTTGGTGACAATGTAAATATAGCTTCACGATTTGAATCATCGGGAGAGAAAGGAAAGGTTAATATATCAGAGGAAACATATCTGCAAACCCGTGATTTTTTTGAATTCGAGGAAAGAGGGGAAATAGGCTTAAAGAACAAGGATAGTATGAAGGCTTATTTTGTTATAAAAGAACTGTGATATAACACATTAAACATTTATGGGAAACAGATGAACAGTCATGAAAAATATGACAGACCTATCAAGATAGAAGAAGGCATTTACTGGGTTGGCTTTTATGAAGAGAAATCAAATCTGCACTGCAATCCGTATCTGATTGTTGAGGATGACAAAGCAGTTTTAATAGATGGAGGAAGCCGTCCGGATTTTGCTATAGTCTTAAGGAAGATCTTACAGGCAGGTGTTGATCCAAATCAAATAGTAGGGCTGATTTATCAACATTATGACCCTGATCTATGTGGATCAATGCAAAATATGATCGACATATGTGAAAATAAAAATCTTAAAATCTTTTCTGAAATAAACAGCAATTTCTTTATCAACTATTATATTGACAGAGAAAAACACTATCTCTTGGACTCTATTGATAACCGAAATTACGCTTTCACATTTAATAATCGGACATTTCTATTCATAAAAACCCCTTATGCCCATACACAAGGAAGCTTTGTTACGTATGATGTAAAAACAAAAACTCTATTTACCAGTGATCTTTTCGGCAGTTTTTCGACAAAATGGGACCTCTTCCTTAAATTGGATAATGATTGTATAACTTGTGCTGATTATAGTAATTGTAAAAACGAAAAGGATTATTGTCCTTTACTAGATATCCTTACATTTCATAGGAAAGTAATGCCATGTGAAAAATCACTCAGGCACGCAATGAGTGAAATAAAAAATCTTGATATTAATATGATTGCGCCACAACACGGGAGTATATTGCCAAACAGGAGGGACATTTATTTCTTAATACAGAAATTAGAACACCTGAAACAGGTAGGAATTGATTCAATCCTTTAAAAATCTCAACCAATTCACAAAAGAAGGTCTATAGAAAGGAGGACAAATGCTATCAAAAGAGCATGATCTGGTTTTAGCAAATTTAGCTAAAATCGAAGTTGGACTTTCAAAGATATATCAATGTTTCTCTGAATGCGATAATTTTACGAATCCTGTCAAGAAGTTTTGGGAAACAATAACAAAAGAAGAACTAACACATGCCAAAGTATTTAATGATATTCGATCAAAAGCCAGTATTGAGAAGTCGTTTCAGGTTAAGATTCTTATCGACAACAATCAGCTAAAACTTTTTGTTAACAAGGTTAACAGCTTATTGAAAGAACTAAGGGGAAAAGACTCAAACGAGTTAGAAATTTATAAAAATGAGTCAGAAGCCTATAAATTTGGCGCATCTGTTGAAGGCGACCTTGATGAGTCCAATTTTTTCAGGAAAATTAAAATCAATGATACGGAATTTACCAAAAAGATACAACAGATTGAGAATGCCACTAAAAAACACCTCACGATAATGATTAATTACTCCAGAGGCATAAAATAGAAAAAGTCGAAACGGAAGTAGGCATCGGCAAAGCCCCTCCCACGAAAGGAATCTGATGAATTTGCTCCATGATAAAAAATTTGCCTCTATCGAAAACGTTCGGCAGGGTCTTAAAAATGCAGAGTACATTTGCAGCAAAAAGATTGCTACCACTGTATATCTTGCGTATCATTTAGAGAAACCTATCCTTGTCGAGGGACCGGCCGGTGTTGGTAAAACCGAACTGGCTAAAACGGCGGCAACTTTTCTTGGCGCCCCTTTAATCCGTATGCAATGCTATGAAGGGCTTGACGAATCAAAGGCACTCTACGAATGGAAATATGGGAAGCAGTTACTTTATACCCAGATGCTGAAGGATAAACTCAATGATGTCTTAAAGGGGGCAAAGGGACTTTCAGCATCCATTGACAAGCTTCATCAATACAATGACATCTTCTTTTCCCGCTCCTTCCTGGAGCCAAGACCGCTACTGAAGGCACTACAACAAAAAGACGGCGCTGTGCTGCTGATAGATGAAATTGACAAATCAGACCACGAATTCGAGGCTTTTTTGCTGGAAATTCTTTCAGACTTTCAGGTATCCATTCCGGAGATCGATACCATCCATGCAGAAACCAGGCCATTCGTGTTTCTGACAAGCAATAATACCAGAGAACTGAGTGAAGCACTGAAACGGCGCTGTCTACACCTCTTTATCCCGCTCCCTGCCCCAGAACTCGAAAGAGAGATCATCCGTATTCGGGTGCCCGGCATTTCAGAAAAGCTCAGGATCCAGCTGGTTTCCTTCATCCAACAACTGAGAGAACTGGATCTAAAGAAAATTCCTTCTATAAGCGAAACTATTGATTGGGCAAGAGTAATGCTCCTTCTTCATGCAGATAAACTGAGTTCGGATTTGATCAGTGAAACTCTCCATATCATCCTGAAATTTGAAGGAGATATTAAAGTAGCTGAAGAACATCTCTATGATATGACCAGGAAAGCTATAAAAGAAGCTGCAATCTAAAAAATGGAACAAATTCTGAAAGATTTTATCCTGGCACTTCGCAGTTCCGGAGCCAGAATATCAGTACCAGAGACTATTGATGCTATGAATACCGTGAAGCTGACAGGTTATCATGACAGGGAAGTTTTTAAAGATTCCCTGTCTGCTGTCCTGGCAAAATCCCTTCACGAAAAGGAAATCTTTGAGGAGTGTTTCTATAGGTTTTTTTCCTTTGACACCTTCTCAGAAACTACAGGTGATTTTCCAGAGAATCTTGCCCCAGATATAATGGAAGAGAATTCTCTCCTTTCTCAGATGATACTCTCTGGTGATCTTGGAGGGCTTGCTTCTTCAATAAGAGAGGCGGCACGGGAAGTCCGTATCACAGGGATGCAGTTTTTTACACAGAAAGGACTCTACATTCACAGAATTCTACGTCATATGGGATTGAATGGACTGAATCAAGACATCAAACGTCTTTTTCATAAGAACACTCTTTCCTCCAGACAAATGGCGGAGAAACTGGAGAAGGGCAAAGACTACCTCTTTGAAAATGTAAAGGATTTTGTAGAGCAGCAATTTGCCTTGTATTCACCTTCAGCAACAGAAAACTTGATTGAAGATTACCTGAAAAGTATCAAGCTGTCCAATTTAGAGCAGAGAGACTTTTACCGCATGCATTCCATTATCCAGAAGATGGTGAAACGCCTTAACGACATTCATTCAAGAAGAAGGAAAACCTCTAAAAGAGGTCACCTTGATTTCAGAAAAACCCTGAGAAACAACATCAGTTATCAAGGCATCCTTTTTGATATTCACTGGAAAAAGAAGAAGGTAGACCGCCCGGATATTGTTGCCATATGTGATGTCAGTCGTTCGGTTGAAACCGTGGCAAGGTTTCTGTTATTATTTCTATACAGCCTGAATAAGTCACTCGCAAGGATACGGACATTTATTTTCTGCTCTAATCTCATAGAGGTAACCCATATTTTCGATGAATATCCTGTTGGAGAGGCACTGGTAAAGCTACAAAGCGGTATAGGTCTGGGTATCGTACTTGGTCCAACAGATTATGGGCAGGCATTACGCGATTTCGACGAAAACTGGTCTCCCCTTATCACCAATAAGACAACAATAATTATCCTGGGAGATGCACGGAACAATTACGGCGACCCTCAAACCGGCATCCTGAAATCGATGCATGAAAGGAGCAAGAGGCTTATCTGGTTGAACCCGGAGCCCCGGTCGTTCTGGGGCACAGGCGATTCAGAGATGAAAAAATACCTCCCCTGCTGCCATCTTGCCAGAGAATGCAATACAGTGCATCACCTGGAACGAGTGGTGGATTCTCTTCTATCATTGGAATCATAACCCAGTGAGAACCTTGAAGGCGTATCCATTTCCGCTTCGGTATTAATTCCATCTCAGGGATACTCTTTTAAACAGATACATTTTTGCAGAATATCTTCAAAGAAAGGGGTTATTAGATGACCAAAGAGGTAACAGTTGAAACGAATTTAAAAGGACTCAAACTTTTGGGAAGAGGGAAGGTCAGAGACATATATGATATGGGTGAACATCTATTGATAGTAGCAACGGACAGGGTTTCTGCCTTTGACGTAATTATGCAAAACGGCATACCCGATAAGGGGAAAACGCTAACCCGGATTTCGAAATACTGGTTTGAAGTTATGAACGATATAGTGCCTAACCATCTGGTATCTGCCAATGTTAGAGATTTTCCTCAAGAATGTCAGGAATATAAAGATATTTTAGAAGGCAGAAGTATGTTAGTAAAAAAAGCCAGACCTTTGCCTGTTGAATGCGTGGTCCGTGGTTATCTGGCAGGTTCTGCATGGGAGGAGTATCAGCAGGGAAATACTGTATGTGGCATACAGCTTCCTCGCGGGCTCCTGGAATCCTCCAGACTGAACGAACCCATATTTACCCCATCCACCAAGGCAGAAAAAGGGCACCATGACGAGAATATAACTATTCAAGAGATTAAAAAAATTATAGGGGATAGGCTTGCAGATGAGGTAACCAGGATAAGCCTGGAGATATATAAAAAAGGAAGTATGGTAGCGGAAGACAAGGGAATAATCATTGCAGACACCAAATTTGAATTCGGAATTTTCAACGGCGTATTAATGCTGATAGATGAACTCCTCACCCCGGACTCTTCCCGTTTCTGGCCTAAAGATGAGTATAAACCAGGGAGAGCTCAGAAGAGTTTCGATAAACAGTTCCTGAGAGACTACCTGCTTTCTATAAATTGGGATAAGTCCCCCCCTCCCCCTGAATTGCCGGAAGACATAATAGAAAAAACCAGGGAAAAGTATCTGGAGGCTTTAAAAAGGCTGGTTGTGCAAAAGTAGGATAAAAGGGTATGAATTTAGTACTTATTATATTCCCCTGATGAGTTCGCAGAATGCCTCTAACCGAGTACTCAGCTGACCGGACGGACTCACAATGTATTCCCGCTCCAGCATCAGAAATGGGATGCCCAAATCCTCAATATCCTGTTTGATTACAGGACAGCTCCCACCATGAATGTGACACCACTTAATCTTCTGAAAAATGACGCCGTCGACCTTAAACATCTTTACCATTTCCCTGAGATGCCTAAGCCTACCTTCTGCCGGGGATACACGAGGACAGGGACTGCGGGTGAGATAGTATTCACCTAGTGCATCCAAAGGGGCTTTAGTTTCACTCACCTGCTCCCAGAAATACCTTGTCCCTGTGCACAGGTCATCTGCAACTACAACACCACCTGAATCCTCAACAAGCCTGATAAACCCCAAATCGTCAAGCTCACTGCCTATAAGTAAAAGCCTCACCTTTCCATCCTTCACCTGCTTGGCGTGTCCGGCACTCAACTGCTCCAGGAGTTCTTCCAGAAGCCGATTATACCGGGCCCTGTTAATAAACACTCCCGCCATGAAAACAGCCATAGCCTCTGCCCCTGAGATAGGAGGGGGATCAGCCATTCTCAGCAGAGATAATTTTTTCAGGAGAGACCTCGTCCTGTTGTGAACATCAATAGCCTGATTTAAAGACTCTTCTGAGATGTTCACATTAAAGAAATGCTCCAGCCTATCCTTAAATACGCTCAGTTCATTCTTGAAGAAGCCAAGTGTTACCTCTGAAATTGAATTTGGCAGATTGAGAATGTGAACAAAGGGAGTTCTCACATAGTTGGCCCAGATATCATAAGCACGCCTGGTTTGCATACAGCCATCTGCGGCAACGAAACCATCCAGAAAATCGTAGCACCCTTTGCGCCCTTCTTCAATGTAGCTACGGATAAAAGAACACGCGTTAGAGTGAAGGACTGCATCTGCTTTAGGAGTTGCCATGCTGGCACCCACAACCCTTACCGGAAGCATCCCTGCAGCATAAATTATTTCCTGGGGGACATAACTGCAAACCCACCCGATAATCTTTTTCTCTTTCCCTTCTTCTTTTATGACGTCATATCTGTTCTCAAGTATATTCCTGAATTTATCAGTCATTAGCACTCTCCTGAACCATAGTTTTATTTCTTTAGAGTAACCAGAAAATCTTCGATTTTACTCTTCTGCTCCTCGATGGAAACTACCCGTGGGTCTATGGGATCTCCATCCATGATTAAGGTGGGAATGCCTATCTGCTTCCTCAGGTCATCCCTCATCAGGCCACATACGCCCCCTATATTAGAGCAGCCGAAGTGGTTATATATGATGAATGCATCGAGTTTAAACTCTTTACAGCTATTGAGGAACTCCTCCCTCCAAGTATTATAAGGCCAACACACTCTTAAACCAGGATAACCCAAAACCCTCTTTGCTATGATCCGTAATGGCTCGGTATCCTCCTCGATCATCGGTTCAGGGAGAAAGTTATTAAGATCCAAGACAACCTCTGTGTTGTGTTCTTTCTTGATCCAGTCGAGCAGTGTCAAATTCCAATAAGGTAGAGCACCTATCCAGCCGATGCGGTATTTTTCCTCGGCAAGAGGCGCTTCTTTTCTATCTGCTTTTTCCTTTCTCTCTTGATACAGGGTTTCATAGTACTCCAGCGCATCCTGACGCCCCCGGCAGTGGTACAAAATCCCAAAAAACGATATCCCCTCCCTCCCGGTGAGCGCCGCTGGAACAACCTTTCTTAACTCTTGCTGTATCCTGACATGATAGTTATGCGTTCTTCGTGATAGCTCGGCCGTTTCCTTAAGCCTTCTATAATCCATTTTTCGATTTGTGTGTTTCTCCAAAAACTCTATTAACCCTTCAAGCTGTTTTTGGTAATAGCCTACAATCGCTTCATCACGCAGTTTCTCTCCAGTATCCATAGGGATGTGAAGATAATAGGCAGGTCGCTTGTAGATATTGCTGCAGACCTCGAACAGCATCAGATAGCTGTCACAGGGGACTGTTGAGCTGATCAGACAATCAGGAGGCGTTATCTCACCGGCTATAGCCATACCAGTAGTGGACTGGTGAGGTCTGCAAATCTCCTCCGCCATACCATGAATCTGAGCAAGTTGAATGTAATTTAGCGTAAGGTCAGTACTCACTGTGGACATCTGTATTGAATATTGTTCCGGTACAAAAACAGCTAAATCCATAGCGACAATCAGCTCCGAGGGAACAGACCAGACCACCCAGACTATGGGCTTACCCTCCTTCCTGGCATCACGCAGCTCTTCAAAGTAGTCAAGCTTAATCTGGGCAAACTGCTCCTTACTCTTTACCCGTGAGGGCTTGCTCCTCAGATAGTCTAATCTCTGCCGAAATTCTTCCACCATTTTCTCTATATCCATGGCTCTTTTAAGCCTCCTTATTTTGTTGACAGTCTTAAACCGACATACATTAACTGAACCACAATATCGAATGGACGGCTATTTTTGATGGCTTCTAAGTACCGCTTGCTCCTTGCCCTAAATTATCCATTGGCTTCCTTTATACTCACATTTTCCTTCACGAATTCAACAATGCTGCTCAGCTTTGTACCAGGATGAAATACCTCGGCAACACCTGCATCCTTTAAGGCGGGTACCTCATCCGGGGCAATTATCCCCCCGACTATAACCAGTATATTATCCATCTCCTTCTCTTTAAAAAGCTCTAACAGCTTCGGTATCAATACATGATCATACCCCAGACTGCTTATGCCAACTACATCAACATCCTCCTGTAGGGCAGTCTCTGTAACCTGTTCAATCGTCTGCCAGGGGCCTGTATAAATTACTTCTATTCCCCCATCTCTCAATGCCGAAGCCACAAGCCTTAAACCCCTGTCATGCCCGTCAAATCCTATCTTGGTCAGCAAGACTCTTATATTTTTCATGCTTATCATCTCCATTCAATGTTTCAGATTGGTAAGGGTCTGCCATATCCAAAAACATCCCTCAGCTCAGAAGCAATCTCAGAATTAGTAACATCATTTTTAACTGCATCCACTACAGATTCAAATATGTTCTTTTCAGGATCGAGCGCCGCTTTGCGTAATCTTTTAATAGCATCTTTTGCCCTTTTCTGATCCCTTGTCTCCTTCATCTTTTTTGTCCTGTTAATATGTCTCTGAACGTCCTCTAAATTTAACTTATTCTGCGGTACGGACAATTCCTCTTCTTCAATACGATATTTGTTCAAACCAACAACAACTTTTTCACCGTTTTCAACTTCCTGTTGATATTCAATAGATGATTTTGCGATCTCTTTATGAATATATCCACTCTTTACAGCCTCAAACATACCCCCGATTTCCTCGATTGCTCTGATGTATTCCCAGGCTCTATCTTCCACTTCGTTCGTAAGTGATTCAACATAATAGGAACCACCCAGAGGATCAATAACATCCGCTGCACCACTCTCTTCAGCTATGATGTTCTGTGTCATTACCGCTATTCGTTGTGATTGCTCAGTAGGGGTCCACAAGGGTTCATCATAGGCATCAGTGTGGATCGATTGGGCTCCTCCAAGCACAGCCGCCAGTGTGTGAAGAGATGCACGAATTACGTTGTTCAACGGCTGCTGTCGAACCAACTCCGTACCACTCGTCTGGGCGTGAAACCTCATTAACCAGGACTTCGGATTTCGGGCATGAAACCTGTCCTTCATTATCTTAGCCCACATCCTTCTGACTGCTCTAAATTTTGCCACCTCTTCAAATAAATCACCACTCACATCGAAAGCAAAAGAAACTCTCGGAGCAAAATCATCCACATCCAGCCCCGATTTTATAAGTGTATCAATGCTAAATATGGCGCTTGCCAATGCGTATGCCACAGCCTGAACCGGCGTTGCGCCTGTTTGTGAGTAATGCTGGCCTATGATACTAATAGGATTCCATTTAGGCGCATTCTTCGTACAAAATATTACATGGTCCACCAGTATCCTTAAATGTCCTTCCAGACTATATCTCAATAGCTGATGAGCACCAACATAATGGGATAAAAAATCGCTCTGACCGGTAGTTCCCTGTATTTTTGAAAGAGGTATGCCCTGTTTTTCTGCCATAGCAAATGTTGAGGCTATTAACATGAACGGGCCAGGCTCTTGAAATGCAAAGCTCACTCTGTCTAAAGGGATACCGTTAAATGCAATCTCCATATCTTTCATAGAATCAACTGGGGTACCTGTTCTCCCAACCAATTCCAGATCGACTTCATCGGAATCATAACCACGAATATACGAACTGCAAGGAACAAAATTGATAGCGTTCTGCCCTGCTTCAAGCATCTGTCTCTGTCTAATATTGAATGCCTCAGGACTTTGAATCCCAACAAGGAATCTGCTTGAAAATAATCTCCCTCTATACATGGAAGGATAAATACCTCTGGTGTATGGATATTCACCCGACAATCCCAAGTCTCTGGATCCATCAAAATCTTTCAGGTCTTCCGCAGTATAAATAGGTTTCCTCGTTATCCCTGAAAGTGTCTTAAATTCCCTCCTTCTCTCGGGACATCTCTTCAAAGAGGCTTCGTAACCCTTCGTCCATTCTTCCTTTTCCATCCGGTCTACTCCCATTCCTGTAATTAGAGTCCTGTCAATTTTAAGAAGCCTTCCTCATCTTCAACAGTTCAGCAAATGTTTCAACCCTGGTTCTTAACTGGCCGGCACTGTAATTGCGGGTATCGTAGGCATCCCCCTCCAGGACTAACACAGGGATACCCAGCCTGTCCTTAAGTGTCTTCTTTGACATCAGAGGAGGAATAGTATACGGACGACATGAATAGGGATAACAGAGTATTGCCCCATCCACCTTCCATTCTCTACAGTACTCTGCAAAATAGTCGATCGCTCCCTGCGCTGAATAGAGGCAGCCACGTCTAAACCAACCTTCCATAACTTTTTGACCATATTCGGTGGCATTC
Source organism: Thermodesulfobacteriota bacterium (assembly GCA_040757775.1). Lineage (NCBI taxonomy): Bacteria > Pseudomonadati > Thermodesulfobacteriota > Thermodesulfobacteriota bacterium. The sequence goes on along the minus strand of JBFLWQ010000023.1, from coordinate 44,535 downwards.
CCTTTCTCTGTTCGTTCCCTGGGGGTCAACCAATCAACAAAGACAACCGACATAGCCAGTCCCAAACTTTCGACCATTTTGAGTATAGAGGCATCAACCGCCATCCGGAGTCCAAAGTATATTCTGGGAGCACCCTTTTCAACAACCCCTTCACCTCTTTCCACCCGTTCTTTCGTTTCTCTTATCAATATAGTTAAGGCATTATTTGCCTCCTCCCTCTTCCTTATAGGGGTACCGGTCAGCCAAAACGGAAGGTTAACATCCGCCTGGCTGATAGCCTGGGGATCACTTTTCCCCACTGTTTCTACCAGTGTATTAAAATTGAAAAAAATCTTTGCCTGGTCTCTACGACCATCTCTTCGCGCCTCTTCTGTAAACGTACAACCCGTCACATCTTCGATCTTTTTAAAAACTTTCTCCAGTTGACGTCCTGCGTATCTGGTTAGCCTCTCGTTTATTTTAGGCCATTCTCCCCACTGGCCATCAAGGACCCCGTCCATATAGACGGTAGGAATACCATAGAGTTCAGCCAGAAGCTGGTCAGCCTCCGCAGGCTGATCACAATACCAGCCAGAGGATATCATCAAATCAGGTATGGGTATCATCCCCTTTTCAATAGCGCCTATGTGGGTTTGCCATAGGGCACAGTGTGCCTCTCCCACCCCCAGCCCGGTCTTCTCACCTGCCTCTAGAAGAGGGCTGAGTTTATCAAAGATCATCCCCATACCGACGTTCATAATTTCTCCTATAGAACCAATATACACATCCTCTGACAGCCTGTGGGCTGCCATCATCATCGCACCGGGGAAAGGCCAGTCACTATAGATGACTTTCTTATACTCCTCCCGGCACAGGGGCAATGATACAAGCTCCTCCATCCATACCCGAAGCAGCCTTCGTATACCCTCGAGATCAACATTAAAGCTCTCCCGAACACGTTTTTCTGCCCGGCTTATGTCCTCCTCATCTATCCCAAGGATACCAAATGCCTTTTCTATCCTGGGCATCTGCTTCTTTAGTTCTGTATCCTCATACCCACATAATTTCAAAAAATCTGTGTACATGGTCCACCTCCTTAATATAGCCTTCAAGACTAAGTTTCTTAATCAATATCTTAACAAATGCCCCAATCCGCCATATCCTGTTCCTGACCATATTGGGGCAAAACCTTTTGTTTTCACACTTTAGAATTTATTCGCGATACCCTACCCTTTACAGATACGTCTCGAAAAACTCCCCAATTTTAGACTTAATCGTCTCCGATGACGCTACCCTGGGATCGAAAGCATCAAAATCAAAAAACAGACTCGGAATCCCCACCTCTTCCTGGATCACATCCTTTACCAGCTTTGCCGACGCCCAGCCATACTTGCAACCAATATGCCCTGCAAAGATGGCTACATCCGCTTTATAGTCCCTGCATATTCCAACAACCTCTTCCAGCAAAGGCTCTACGGGGCCCCGACCGTGTCTTCCCATAGGGGCACTCAATGTCTTGGCCGCCAAACCATCTACTATCTTGGACAGGCTCGAGGTGTCCTCTATGGGCTGAGCGGTCCACGTACATATCAGATCCATTACAACTACGGCTCCATACTCCTTTTCCATCCACTCCAGAATTCCCAGGTCGAAAAAGGTAGTTATCCAGACCATGGCTACCCTGATTTTCTCATCAGGAACGACTCCCTCCTTTTTCTCTACCCTCTCAGAGACCATTTCATACTGCTTCTTGTACCAGTCGACCAGGAAGGGCGTCCCGGCCAGTCCCATAATCGCTGATAAGGCAGTGGCAGAAGAACGGCTGGGACAAGGACAGGGCACTATTTTTCTGAGCTCATTGATCTTTAACATATACTCCTGCGCCTGGTTAGAATATTCCACTGCCTCCCTTAGCCTGTCAAAGTCTAACTTCCGCCCTGTGCGCTCTTCCAGAAAAGAGATCAACTTTAAAAATTGACGAGAATAATATTTGTAGCTCCTCTCATCATCCCCGTAAGGTGTATCCAAACTGAACTGAGGCACCTGCAAATAATCAGAAACAACCGGATATACGATACTAGCAGAATCGCAGGGATGGGCTGTCGTATGGATGAGCATATCCGGAGCAGGAAAATCTCCAGACAATGCAGCCCCAAGGGTGTACTTGTTTATGGTACAGAGGGTCTCTGGAACCCATTTTTCAGCAATATTAACATATTTAACGACCCCTTCGGGATATGACGCCATTACCGAGCCTATAACTTCCCCCGAGAAGGGGGCTATATCCATGGCACGGAACAACTCCGGGGTCAGAAGAAAGAAGTACCATGCTACCGGTTTGTTTTTTAACAAGTCTTCATATAGAAGCTCAATACACTTTACGATTGGTTCGTACATCCATTTCTGTTCAGGATATTTCTTCCCAACATGCGCTAGCATCCCTTGCATGTTTTTATGGATCTTCTCTATTTCACGTATGTTCTTTTCTCCCATCTTAGTCCCTCCCTATAATTTCCAAGAATGCTGCTACCCTTGTGTTAATCTGTCCCATTCCACTCATTGCATACTCGCGATCAATAACCAAGAAAGGAATACCGTCCTCCCCCAGTCTCCTTTCCAAAAGAAGTGTCGCTCCACCCCAGAGATCACAACAGCGAATCCTCTCCATGATAACACCATCAACACGAAATTCCTCTGCCATGTCACGCGTATAAGTATAGAGCTTAACAATCTCGTCAGCCATACGGGGACATACAGGACGCCTCAGATACGAGCGGGCCAAAGACTCGAGTGGATCACTACCAGTGTCAACGGGTTCCCAAAAATACCTGCTGCCAAAGCACAGGTTATCAGCAACCACAACACTACCAAGGTCCTCAATAAGCTTTATATATGAAGGATCATCAACTACACTCCCTATAACCATCAACCTTGATCTATGGTTAGGGACACCCTTACGAATACTGAGTTCTTCCAGCAGCCTCTTTATTAACCCATTATAGTCCTCCTTACGAACCGAAGTGGCAGCCACAACAACGTCAAGGGTTTCCGAACCAGTTATAGAAGGAGAATCACCTCGACGCAATCCGTATAGCTTCTTGAGAAGATCCCGTGTCTCATTGTAGACCTTTATCGAATCCGCAAGTGCTTCATCTGTAATAACAACATTGAAGGCGCTCTCCAGACTTTTTTTGAACTTATGAAGCTCATCTCTATACCATTCCACTGCGTCTTCATCAGTCTTATGTGGAACACTGAGAAAATGAAAATAGGGAATATCTATCTTACGCTTCCAGACATCATGCGCCCGCCGAATGTGCTCACAACTGTTCATGGATACCACCCCATCGAGAAATCCATACTCCCCCTCAAGCGCTAGATCCAGACAGCTCCGGGTAAACGAACAGTTCATTGCAGAGGATAAATAGGTATCTGCCGCAGTAGTTTTAGTACATCCTCTTGCTTTGATACGGTAAGGTAAGATACCTGCTGCATGAATAATCTCCTCAGGCACGTAAGAACAAAAATATCCAACTATAGGCTTACCCTGTGCTTTCCACTTAGAGACAGAAGTATTTTCAATAGCCTTCGATAAATCTGTTAACTCCTCTAATGCCGCCATGTTACCCTCCTTCATTGTTTAGTTATTGTGGTTCTTCTCTTAAATAACCTTTCCTTAGGTCAGGCCTTCTCTATCCTTGAATAACTGTTTCCTAAGCAAGAATAGCCCATTGGAAACAAAAGTCAATACTAAATTATTGGGTATAAAATACTTATATAAAATACGAATTATAGAGACAAGAGGTAGGACTTAAGGTTTGCCTTTTTGTTTTTTATTCCAAGCTTCACCCTTAAATTTTTTTTGTGAGCCTCAATTGTCCGTGTGGACACATTCAGCAATTTTGCTATTTCTTTTGCAGTCTTTTCCTGTTGCACAAGATTAGCTACCCGAATCTCTGCTGGGGTAAGGCTTAAATATGCAGATGACAACTTGCGGGAAAATGGCGAAACAATATCTTTAAGATTTGATTCAAGGATGTCTATGTATGCCATTTGCCTGGGATGCAAGTTAGTACTCTTCAACTTCTCTAAAAATGGGGATACCAGCTCTTTCACATTGACCAATATCTTTTCTTCAATCTCCGTTCTGTCTTCCTCTCTCCTTCTCAGCAAGACTTTTAAAGCAGTATTCATCTCCTCAAGATTCTTAGTCTTAATCTGTAAATCTGCCTCTCTTTGTCTTAGCGCCTGCTCTGCCCTTTTTTTTTCACTAACGTCCAAAAATGAACCCATCGAACATATTCGCTTACCTGCCTTGTCCCTAACAAAGCTTGACGAAACCTGGGCATCAAACAGTGAACCGTCTCTCCTTTTCCCTTTTAGTTCTCCTATCCAGCTCCCTTCAGAAATCAGAGCTTCTACAGTCTCCACAGTATCCTCTTCCATCGCCCACAGTTCGTCATTATGCCTTCCCAGAATCTCCTTTTCATCATCATATCCCCACATTTTTAAAAAAGAATCATTTACATACATAATATATCCATCAAAGGTAGATAAAACGATCGCGTTAATGGACGAGGCTATAGCATTATCCCTTATCATCATTGCATCTTCTGTCTGCTTTTGCTTGGTAATGTCCCTTGCGATCCACAAAACTCCTGTAGGCTTTTCAGCAGCGTCTTTCAATAAAATCACAGACATGTGTGTGATAAAAGCGGCTCCACCTTTTCTTACATGTTTTATCTCACCCTTCCACGAGCCATGTGTTTTTATTTGATCAACAGCAAATTTATGTCCATCTGCCTGTCCATCTTCAAACAGACTCAACGCGTCCATTCCAACAATCTGTTCAGGAGAATAACCATGCATTCTGGCAAAGGCATCGTTCACATATGTCAGTTTTAGTTCTAAGTCACTTATGGCTATGCCATCTATAGATTGCTCAACAGCAGAACTTAGTTTTCTTATTTCTGCCTCGATGCTCTCTAATTTGTTTTCTAATTCTCTATATGTTGGTTTTCTGGTCATTAAAAAATCCTCCTTTTGTTCTTAAGAACAAAAAACCCCACTAGGAGAAAATCTATTCTAGCAGGGGCTAAATTATAATCTTGAATCCATGCCTACTCCTCAGCTGAGGAGGTTACATATTAAAACTTGCCTGTTAACCAGACGTTTACCTTATCAGACGGGTTTAAAGATGGCTAAAAGTTTACCTTAACGCCTTTTGATACTCTGCAAAGAGGTGTTCTTTCCTTATTCCATGGTCTATAAAATCCCATGGAAAGATTTCCTCAAAATATCTCTGTCTATAAACGTAAAAGTCCGGGTTTATGTCTGTCTCTCGAAATGCCCTTTTCCAATCTCCGCCGAATTTATAAGCAGCCAGGATGATTCTGCCAACCCTTCTGTCTCCTCTGCTCAGCAAAGACTGGACATAACCCCATTTTGGCAAGTCAGAAATAACAGTAATATTACCTTCTTTCTTTAAGGCGTTTCTTATAACCTTCAGCTTGTTATTCAGGGATTTTATATCATCGAAAGGATGCCACTGAAAGGGTGTAGCCGGCTTTGGGATAAAAGAGTTAATGCTGAGTGTAACCCTCCCCAGTCGTTTTTTACCCCTACTTGTCTCTAATATACGATGCTTTATCTTCTTTACGAGATGAATTATCTCTTCAATATCTTCGAGGGTTTCTGCAGGCAATCCTATCAGGAAATAGAGTTTAAGGTTTAATATATCACTTCTTATTATAGTCTCAGCTGCCCTCAGGACATCCTCTTCAGTAATCTTCTTGCCTATAACCTCACGTAACCTTTCTGAACCAACTTCCGGGGCAAGGGAGATGGTTTTATGACCACTCGCCTTCAGGCATCTCACAACTCTATCGTCAAGGGAGTCTGCTCTTAAGGAAGCCAGCGAGACTTTTCCACCCCTGGCTAGAATCAACTCACACAGTTCAGGGAGCATATGATAATCTGAAACGGCTGCTCCTACAAGCCCAATTTTATCCTTATCCTTTAACCCATTGATAGCTGTCTCTCCAAGATTCCCCAGTCCCCTTTTCCTGTAAGGACGATATATGAAACCGGCAGCGCAAAACCGGCAGCTCCACTTGCATCCACGGCTTATCTCTATTAAAAACATGTTGCTAAATTCCGTGTTGGGGGTCAGAATAACAGAATGGGTTTTAAATTTATCAATACCTTTCACCCATCTTTTCTTTATCTTTTTGGGAAACCTGCCTTTTGGCTCAAAGTCCATGATCGTGCCGTCGGTTTTGTAATCCACCGTGTAGTAGCCAGGCACATAAACCCCCACTATATCAGCCATACCCTCTAAAATTTCATCCTTCTTATACCCGTTCTCTACCCCTTTTTTGTATGATACAAAGAGTTCCGGAACGACCTCTTCACCTTCGCCAATCACAAATATATCTATAAAATCCGAAACAGGTTCTGGATTCAGGCTGGATGCAACACCACCTGCAATAATTAATGGGTAGCCATTGTTCCTTTCTCTTCTTTCCAGAGGTATCCTGGCCAGATCCAGTATTTTTAAGATATTTATATAATCGTTCTCAAAGGAAATGGAAAAGGCAATGATGTCAAACTGGTAGAGAGGCTTTTGTGATTCCAGTGTAAAGAGGGCGGTATTCGTACTGCTATATATCAGACATTCATCTTTGTCAGGAAGGAATACCCTTTCACAGAGTACGTCTGGTAAACTGTTCAGGTGATAATAGATGGTATGAAACCCAAGATTTGACATCCCTATATAGTAGAGGTTGGGATAGGCTATTGCAACTGTTATTTTCCCTCCACGGGCTTTCTTAATAGTCCCCCTTTCTTGAATAAGAACCTTTCTGGCATTATTAATCAAGCTCCACGACATACCTATACCTGTTCCCTGACCTATCTTCTCACGAAGGCTGGAATATCATATTCATCGTCATCTTCTGGAAGTATTTTATCCAACCGTATCACTCCCCCATCTGTATAATCTCTTCTTATGTAGGCAGGAATATCATAATCTTCCTTTCTTATCTTTTTGAAAGGTGTTGCCAGAGATGAAACATCCGTTGTCCCATATTTAACCTCTTCTGCACCATTGTTGAATCCAGCGGCAATAACAGTAACACGAATTTCATCATTCATAGCATCATTTATTACTGCTCCGAAGATTATATCCGCATCTTCATGGGACTGTTCCTGGATTAATGTGGCTGCTTCATTGACCTCGTACAGAGTCAGATCAGGTCCTCCAGTGATATTAATCAATAGACCCTTGGCCCCTTTTATACTTATATCCTGCAAAAGCGGACTGGATATGGCATACTGTGCAGCCTCCACAGCTCTATTTTCACTATTAGAGGTTCCTGTTCCCATAAGTGCCATACCCTTTTCAGACATTATTGTTCTTACATCAGCAAAGTCCAGATTGATTAAACCATTGACCATAATTAAATCAGATATCCCTCTGACGGCGTGGAGCAAAACCTCGTCAGCCATCTTGAATGTCTCAAGGAGAGGGGTGTTTTTACCGGTAATCGACAGGAGTCTTTGGTTAGGGATAATTATTAAGGTATCCACTGCCTTTTTCAATTCCATTATCCCTTCTTCCGCTGCCTTCTGTCTCTTTCTACCTTCAAAAAGAAAGGGCTTGGTGACTATAGCCACTGTGAGTGCTCCCAATTCTTTGGAAATTTCAGCCACCACAGGGGCTCCACCGGTTCCAGTACCACCTCCCATACCGGCAGTAATAAAGACCATATCCGAGTTTGTCAGTACATCCCTTATCCGATTTCTATCTTCCTCAGCCGCATTCTTACCAATCCCGGGGTCTGCTCCAGCCCCCAGACCTTTGGTTAACTTCTGCCCCAATTGTAATTTCAATGGGGCTTTGGAAACCCTTAGAGCCTGGGCATCCGTATTGGCACTAATAAAATCTACTCCATCCAGTTCTGAATGGATCATAGTGTTTACGGCATTACATCCGCCGCCGCCAATCCCAAAAACTTTAATATTAGCCGGCTGTTTACTATTTTCACTAATTTCAAACACCATGGTTAATACCTCCTTATCTAGTAAGCGTTAACGGTTTGTATTCTACTGTTAACTGCAAACCGTAAACTGTAAACAGATACACAAATATCTAAAATGCTTCTTCAAACCATCTTTTCATCCGGTTGGTTAGTCTTCCGAATATACTTCCATTTTTATCCTGAGATTCTCCTCTGTAATGGTTTTTGCTGCCATATAGAACCAACCCGACTCCAGTACTGTACATTGGGTTATTGACCACATCGCTTAACCCACCTATCCCCGTTGGGTAACCTACCCTGGCTGGAAGGTTAAACACTTTTTCTCCAAGCTCTGGCAGGCCTTCCAGCAGCGCGGTACCGCCAGTAATAACTATACCTGAAGCTACTAATTCCTCACAATTAGATTTAACCAACTCTCTTCTAACCAATGATAAAATCTCTTCTGCCCGGGGTTCAATAATCTCACATAACTGTCTCCGTGGAATAACTCTCGCTTCCCTCCCCCCCACACTGGGAACTTCAATAGTCTCACTCCGATCAACTATTGAGGGGAACGCACATCCATATCTCTTTTTTATCTTTTCTGCCTCTACTACAGGAGTCCTTAACCCCACTGCTATATCGCCGGTAATATGGTTCCCCCCCAAGGGTAACACTGATGTATGCTTAATGCTGCCTTTGGAGAAAATCGCAATATTCGTAGTACCTCCACCAATATCCATTAATAAAACACCCAGCTCTTTTTCGTCAGGACTTAAGAGCGCCTCGCTTGATGCCAATTGCTCCAGGATGATATTAGAAACACTTAACCCTGTCCTGTTGGCACATTTTATAATATTCTGAGCATAAGTTGCAGCCACGCTTACAATATGAACCTTGGTTTCCAACCTTACACCAATCATACCAATAGGTTCCTGAATCCCATCCTGATCATCGACAATAAACTCCTGGGGTAAAACATGAATGACTTCTCTGTCTAAAGGAATAGCTACAGCTTTAGCTGCATCTATAACCTTCTTTACATCGCCTTCGCTAACCTCTCTATCTTTAATAGGGATGATTCCCTGGCTGTTAAATCCTTTTACGTGAGCACCTGAAATCCCTGAATAGACAGAACTGATCTCAAAACCTGCCATTAACTCTGCTTCTTCAATTGCCTTCTTTAAGGAGTTCACCGTACTTTCAATGTTTACAACCACCCCTTTTCGAAGCCCTTCTGAAGGGCAAGAACCAAATCCAACAATATCAACGCTTCCGTTGTTCACTTCTCCTACTATGGCACAAATCTTTGTAGTACCTATATCCAAACCAACTATTATGTTATTATGTTTCTTACCCACATTTTTCACCTCCTTTCTGTCTCATGTGAAGCCATTAAGGTTTTTGGCAAATCTGTTTTATCCAGCTTTACATAAACCTTTTCACCATAGTTTAAGTTAATGTATTCTGCCTTTTCACCTCTTTCCTGCAAATCAGCTATAACCTTCTTAAGATGATCCAGCTTCTGTTCATAATCATCAAACCCTAATTTTACCTGAGTCCCATCTTCCAATGTGAATATGGTTAACCCGGCATATGGGTCCATATTGATCTCTGATATTTGATCTACACCCAAAGTCCCTCTTTTGTTCACCTCATCTATAATAGTCAGTGCCTTCTCTATGAGGCTCCTTGAAATACGCTCATTGGTTGCCAAATCTTCCGATTCTAATCCTGTTAAAACAGGAACATCGAAAGTATCTTCAGGACCTACTTCCTTAAAGATAATACCCTTTTTATCCACCAGGTATAATCTGTCCAGGTTAATCATGGCAACAGGGACCCTTTCAGTGACATTAATTATTATCCTTTGAGGCAATTCCCGTTTTACAAAAGCCTTTTGTACCCAGGGGTGTCGTTCTATCCTATCGCTTACTCTTCTAAGGTCTATCCCAAGTATATTACTCCCCTTGTCGATTCTTGCCAGATTTAAAACCTCTATTTCAGAAAGTCTGTTCTCACCACTTACGACGATTCGTTCAACCCGAAAATAAGGGGATGTATAGAGATACCCAAAAAAGATATACACTAATATCCCTAATATACCAACCGACAGCAGAAAACTGCCCCCTTTACACAACTTTAAAAGTATCCTGGTGTAATTAAGCTTAATCTTCCTTTTTTGTCGGGATATCCGTCTGCCATTTTTGAGCTTTCCGGTCTTTAAATCTTTCATCCTATCCTCCCCTTTTTTCGTGAATCATGATTGATGAATTCGTAAAAAGTCAGGAAATCCTCTTTCTTGTCATTCCGGCGGACCCCGTATCAAGTACGGGGCAAGCACTGGAATCCAGTAATTTCAAGCACTTCTAGACTCCGGCTTTCGCCGGAGTGACGGCTTTTGGAACTTTTTACAAGACCGTCGTGAATCGTGAATGGTTTGCGATTTACGATTCACAACTTACAATTTACGACTCACGATTTATGATTCCTGAATGCAGCCTGGCGCTCTTTAGTATCTCTTCTACCAGAGTATTAAAACTCAACCCGGCATAATCAGCAGCCTTTGGTATCAGGCTGGTATGGGTCATGCCAGGGATGGTATTAATTTCAAGAATGTAGGGATTGCCCTTTAAATCCAGCACCATATCTACCCTGGCAACTCCATGACAGCCTATAGCCTGATAAGCCTTCAATGCAATACCCTGCACTTTAAATAGCTGCTCTCCGCTCAACCTGGCAGGTAAGATATAGTCCGTCATCCCTTTGGTGTACTTTGATTTGTAATCATATAATCCACCTTTGGGAACAATCTCAATAACTGGGAGGGGGCACCCATTTAAAATCCCTACTGTAATCTCTGAACCATGGATAAACTCTTCGATCATTATCTGGTCCGTATATTTGCTTGCTTTCCCGACAGCATTTGCCAATCCTTCTTCACTTTCAACAATACTAACCCCAACACTAGAACCTTCTGATACAGGTTTAACCACCAATGAGAATTTTAACTCTATTCTTTTCTTCAGTTTGCCTTTTGCTATCTCCGCTTTATTTAAAACCTGAAAGTTGGGAGTCGGCAGTTTATGGAAATTTAAAACCTTTTTGGTCATAGGTTTATTCATAGCCAAGGCACTTGCCAGTACAGGAGAACCAGTGTAAGGGATTCCCATAATCTCCAGCATTCCCTGGATAGTTCCATCCTCTCCCCATCGACCATGGAGTGCAATAAATGTTACATCAATCCCTTCTTCAATTATTCTTTGAGGAACATCCCTGTCCACATATATAGAACACGCATTATGCCCTTTCTCCCTTAAGGCAGAAAGTATAGCATTACCACTCAAAAGAGAGATCTCTCGTTCTGCTGATAATCCACCCATCAAGACACCGATCTTTTTTTCATTCCTCATAGACTAGTTCTCACCAACAATTCTAATTTCCGTCTCCAACATAACTCCTGTTTTTTGATATACCTCTTGTTGGATTTTTTCCATTAAACTCAGTATATCCTGAGCGGTAGCATTTCCAATGTTTAAAATGAAATTCGCATGGAGTTCTGAAACCCTGGCATTTCCTATTTGCATTCCCTTAAGTCCAGACTCATCAATCAGCTTGCCGGCTGAGGCACCCTCAGGGTTTTTGAATATCGAGCCAGCATTCGGTAAATCCAGGGGCTGTGTCTCTTTTCTCTTAAGCAATATCTTCTGTATCCTCTCTCTAATGTGCGACTGATTATCGATCTTTAATCTGAAGACCGCACTCAGTATGACACTATCCTTGGGAAGTTGTAAGTTTCTGTACGAAAATCTCAAATCCTCCCGCTTTTTTGCAGTGATCTCTTCCCCGGGGTTCAATATGGTGACCGATTCGGTCACGTCCTTTAACTCTCCCATACTGCCCCCTGCATTCATAATAATGCCACCGCCTACTGTTCCAGGTATTCCAGCTGCAAATTCAAGACCAGAAAGGCTGTGTTTTGTAGCAAATCTAATCAATGACACCAATGTTACGCCGGCTTCAGCAAAAATCCCGTCTTCTCCAAGTAATTCAACCCTTTTAAAGCCATGGTGCAGAGCTATTACTACACCCCCAATCCCTCCATCTCTAACTAAGAGGTTTGTTCCATTGCCCAGGATAAAACACGGTATGTGTTCTCTACTTAAGTATTTAATCGTACCTCTTAGATCCTCTATGTCCTCAGGAAAGACAATCAGATCCGCCAGCCCACCCACTCTAAGGGATGTGTATTCCTTCATTGGCTGATTTGTAAGTAGGTCTCCCCTTACTATCTTCCTTAGCTCCTCTATTTGCCTTCCGTTTACCGTTGACCGTTTACCGTTCACTTTTTACCTTTTACTGTTTACCATTATCCCTTAACCGCTTACCCTTCACCGTTCACCATTCACCGGCGAAATCTTCTCTATCAATTCATATCCGACTTTGTATATATCCCCTGCCCCAAGAGTAATCAGGATGTCGCCCTCTTTCAGTACATCCACCAGATGAGCAGCAATCCTGTCCTTATCATCAATGAATGATACATTTTTGTGCCCATGTTCCCTGATTCCCTCGAACAGAGCCTTTGCATCAACCCCGGGTATGGGGTCTTCACCGGCAGGATAAATTTCCGTAATTATCAATACATCTGCCTGATAGAAGGCAACCAGAAAATCTTCATATAGATCTCTGGTCCTGGTAAATCTGTGAGGCTGGAAAACAACAACTAACCGTCTTCCCCATCCGGTCTTTGCCGCGCTCAGGGTAGCTTTAATCTCTACAGGATGGTGGGCATAGTCGTCTACAATCAATATGCCATTATAATCTCCCTTTATCTGGAATCTCCGCTGTATACCAGTAAACTCATTAAGCCCTTCCTGTATAGTCTTAAAATCAAGGTCTAATTCAAGGGCTGCAGCTACGGTAGCCAGGCAATTATAGACATTGTGAATACCTGGTATTTGAAGTGTAATCTTGCCCAGGACATCTCTGCTTTGTAAAACCTCAAATGTTGTCTTAGCTCCCATAAATGCTAGACCTCTTGCCTGAATATCTGCCTGGCTCGAAAGTCCATAGGTTACATATCTCTTTTTTATCTTCGGGATTAAACTCTGGATATTTTCGTGATCAAGGCATACAATTGCCAAACCATAAAAAGGTATCTTATTTATAAAGTCTAAGTAGGCATTCTTTACCTCTTCCATATCCCTGTAATGATCCATGTGTTCCTGATCAATGTTTGTAACTACTGCAATAGTCGGGGAAAGTTTTAGAAAGGAGCCATCACTCTCATCTGCTTCAGCTACCAGAAACTCCCCTTGCCCAAGTTTCGCATTGGTTCCTATGCTGTTCAGTCTGCCTCCAATTATCACTGTAGGATCCATACCTCCATGTGCCAGGACAGTTGCTATCATTGATGTAGTAGTGGTTTTTCCATGAGTACCTGATACGGCTATGCCATATTTCATTCTCATTAGTTCTGCAAGCATCTCTGCCCGGGGTATAACTGGAATAAGCCTTTCATTAGCCCCGATTACTTCAGGGTTATCGGGTCTTATAGCTGAAGATATTACTACTACGTCCACATCCTTTAAGTTCTCTTTGCTATGTCCATAACTGATATTGCCACCCAGGTGACTCAGTCGTCTGGTAATCTCGGTCTCCTGAGCATCTGATCCACTAACCTTATACCCTAAATTCAATAAGACCTCGGCAATACCGCTCATTCCGATACCACCGATTCCAACAAAGTGAATGTGTTTTATCTTTTTGTACATATAAGTCCCTGAATTTCTGGTGGAATGTCCCTTTAAACAGCGCACTTAAGTGCGCTGTTGTCACTATGCGCTGTTGTCGCTATGAACCCAAAAGCTCATAACAACTGTCAACTATATCTTCGGCAGCACCGGGCCTACCCAGTTTTAAAGACTCCTGTCGCATCCTGGAGATAGCTATCGGATCAGCAGTCAAATCAATTATCATCTCTGCCAGATTTTCCCCGGTTAAATCTCCGTTTAAGACCATTTTAGCAGCCCCCTTATCCAGTAATACCCTTGCATTTATCTCCTGATGATTGTTGGCTGCAAAAGGATAAGGGACTAATACTGATGCTTTACCATAGAGTGTTAGCTCGGAAATAGTAGTCGCTCCTGCCCTGCATATAACAAGGTCAGCATCTCTGTATACTGTTGCCATATCATCGATGAATCCTGTTACCTCTGAAGTAAACCCTTTTTCTCTATATACCTGACAAACCCATTGATGATCTGCTTCTCCGGTCTGGTGTATGATATTTAAAGACTCCCTCACAGGCACAAGATAGTCCAGAGCTTCCAGTATCTTTTCATTCAGCGAATGTGCTCCCTGGCTTCCACCCAAAATAAGCAGGGTAAACTTTCCTTTATGTTCTTTACCCTTTAAGGAACCATCTATTAATTTCTTTCTTATGGGGTTACCAGTGAATCGGGCTTTCTTCATCGACGAAAGATACCTGGTCTCCGAAAATGAAATGAAGATACTGTTTACAAACCTGGCCAAAATCCTATTGGTAATTCCAGGGATGGTGTTCTGCTCACAGATTACCCTTTTAATTCCCATTAATAAGGCTGCAAAGACCACCGGAGCCGAAGCATATCCTCCCATGCCAATAACCAACTCTGGATTATACTCTTTTATCAGAGTCATAGACTGATATATACTTTGAGGGATAAGGAGCAGATTGCACACCTTTTCTTTGAAGGGCTTTCCCTTTAGCCCTTTAATATCTATACTCCTGAGTCCAAAACCCTCCCTCGGGATAACCTTTGACTCTATGCCCCCTCTTACCCCAACAAAGACGCAGATACTTTCCGGGTTTCTTCTCTTAAACTCCTCTGCCAGGGCTATACCAGGGAAAAGATGACCGCCTGTACCTCCTCCAGCAATTAAAACCCTCATTGAATTATCTCCTTTTAGTCTGTGAGGATATGTTTAGTAAGATTCCCAAGCCTATTAAATTAATTACCAAGGACGATCCCCCATAGCTAATAAAGGGAAGAGGAATTCCCTTTGTTGGAAGAAGTCCTACAGTAACCCCCATGTGTATGGTTGCCTGTAACCCTATTAATACAGTTATACCAAGGGCTAGATAGGTGCTGAACAGGTCTGAAGAGCGAATGGCTGTAGTGATACCCCGATAGACAAATATGAAAAAAGCAACCAGGATCAATAATATCCCTACTAATCCCAATTCTTCACCAATGACGGAAAAGATAAAATCTGTATGAGGTTCCGGGAGGTAGAATAGCTTTTGCTTTCCCTCCCCTAATCCTCGTCCAAATAACCCCCCTGAACCGAAGGCATAAAAAGACTGGATAATCTGGAACCCTGAATCAGAGGGATCTCCCCAGGGATTCAGAAATGACAGGATTCTTTGGCGACGATAGTCTATATTTGCTATCAGAAAGTAAACAACAGGGGCAGCCGACAATAATATCAGGGAAAGATGGGACAATCGCACACCTGCGGCAAACAACAATGTAAATACAACAGCGCCAATACACACGGCTGTCCCCATGTCTGGCTGTTTAAGGATTAAAGAGAGCAAAATGCCAGTAATAATAAGGTGTGGAAGAATCCCTACAGAAAATTTTTTGATATTCTTCTCTTTTTTTGCCAGAGAGGATGCCAGGTAGATTATCAGGGCAAGTTTGGCAAATTCAGAGGGCTGGATTGAAAAAGGGCCCATCTTCAACCACCTTGTTGACCCTCCAACTTTAACTCCGATTCCAGGTATCAATACCGCAATTAAAGAGAGTAAACTTATCCCCAGAATTATATATGCAATCTTCCTGTAAATCTGATGATTTATTTTCGCTACACCGATCATCATAAAAACACCAACTACTGCAAACAGAATCTGTTTTTTCAGAAAAAAGTATCCGTCATTAAACTTTCCTGATGCCATTATGGCACTGGAGCTATAGACCATAACAATACCAGTACCGACCAGCAATAAAGTGGAAAGCAGCAATATGTAGTCAAACCTCGACTTTACACTCATCTGTTCCCTATCCAATTTGATTTGCCTTAGATTTTAGCTTCCTGACAGTCGCCTTAAATACTTCCCCTCTTTCTTCATAGTTATTAAACATGTCATAGCTTGAACAGGCAGGAGACAATAAGACAACATCTCCATTGGAAGATTGCAGCCATGCCAGTTCCACAGCTTCTTCCAGTGTGTCTGCTTTAAGGGATTGGGTCATAGAGCCTAAGGACTTGAAGATTATCTCCCTGGCTTCTCCTATCAGTATTAGTTTCTTAACCCTTCTTTTGACCAACTCATTCAGGCTTTCATATCCTGTCCCTTTGTCTCTTCCTCCTGCGATAAGAATTATGGGTTGTTTAAAACTCTCTAAAGCCTTCTCCACGGCACCAATATTGGTTGCCTTGGAATCATTATAGTATTTCACTCCGGAGATCTCTTCTACAAATTCCATGCGGTGTTCAAGCCCATCAAAACTATTTAAAGCCTCATAGATATCCCCATGATTACATCCACATATTTCCGCAGCAGCTATGGATGCCATAAAGTTATCAATATTATGTACCCCTCTTATCTTGAAAAACTCTGTACTGTAACAATGTTTTTGCCCGCTGATTTCTGAGATAATGGAATTTCCATCCAGATAGATTCCCTTATTCATCCTCTTTTTTTGGCTAAAATATATCTTTCTTACATTTTTGAATGAATTTGCCATCTCTGAAACTACAGAATCATCGGCATTTAAAACAGCGAAATCCCCTTCCCTCTGGTTGAGGAATATCCTTGCCTTAGCTGCAATGTAATCCTCGTATGAAGGGTATCGATCTAAATGGTCAGGAGAAATATTCAGCATCATAGCAACCTTTGGTCTGAAACTCCTGATACCTTCCAGCTGAAAACTGCTAATCTCCGCAACTACATATTCTGTTTCCCTCTCAAGCTCTATATACTCGATTAGGGGATTACCGATGTTGCCTCCAACAAAGACCTCTTTATCTGCCCTTTTAAGGATCTGACCTACCAGGGTTGTAGTAGTGGTTTTTCCGTTGCTTCCAGTAATTGCAACAATCGGAGTTTTAATAAAATTATATGCCAGCTCTATTTCAGATATAACCTCTATCCCTCTTTTCTTTGCTTCCTTGACCGGCTCGATAGACATAGGAACTCCTGGGCTTAAAACGATGAGATCGCACTCCAGAAAGCTCTCTATATTGTGTCCTCCTGCATCTACCCTGATACCTAAATCCTTCAGCTTTTGAGCATCTTCACCCAAGTCATCGATTGACTTCCCATCCGTAGCTGTTACTACCCCTCCTCTCTCCCTCAAAAAACGAGCGCAGGCTACACCGCTTTTCCCCAGACCAACTACCAGAAATTTCTTATCTTTTATGGTAATCAAGTTCTCTCCTGTAATTGCAATTCTTCAGTAATGACCCTACCTAATCTTCAACGTACTTATTGCAACAAGGGCAAGTATGATTGCTATAATCCAAAACCTTACGATAACCTTTGGTTCTGCCCAACCTTTTAGCTCAAAATGATGATGGAGAGGTGCCATGCGAAATATACGTTTCCTTCTCAACTTGTACGATCCAACCTGAAATATTACAGAAAGGGCCTCAATTACAAACAGCCCCCCAGCAATAACAAGGAGCATCTCCTGTTTAGTAATTACTGCTACTGTTCCCAACGCCCCACCTAACGAAAGGGAGCCAACATCTCCCATAAATATCTGTGCCGGATAGGTGTTATACCAGAGGAATCCCATACCTGCACCCAGCATTGCGCCACAAAAGACTGTTAACTCTCCAGTGCCAGCTACATAGGGTATCTGTAAATAATTGGCGATTTTAATGTGACCTGAAAAGTAAGAAAATAGAAGGTAAGTGGCACTTGCAATCATCACAGGACCTATGGCTAACCCATCCAATCCATCTGTCAGGTTAACTGCATTTGAAGTACCAACCACAACAAAAATGACGAAGAGAATGTAAAACATGCCTAAGTCGGGATGTATACCTTTGAAAAACGGAACACTAATAGATGTACTGAAGTTAGGAGACAAGTAAAGAAACAACCCTATAAGCAAACCAATTAGTATCTGTCCCCCCATCTTGTACTTAGCCCTTAACCCGGTAGAATTCCTCTTTGCCAGTTTTTTATAATCGTCGATTACCCCAATAATCCCAAATCCCAGAGTGCTGAGTATGACCATCCAAAGATAGGAATTTGTCAGGTTCCCCCATAGTAAAATAGATACAGTCAGAGCAAAAAGTATCAGTGCTCCCCCCATAGTGGGGGTACCATGTTTCTGAATATGAGAGGCAGGGCCGTCTTCACGAATCTGCTGACCAATCTTGAGCGAGCTGACTTTCCTGATAAACCAGGGCATCAAAAAGAAACTGATTATAAGGGCTGTCAAGGTTGCATAGATAGTTCTGAAGGTAATGTATTTGAAGACATTCAGGAAGGCATATGTAGTATGAAGTGGATAAAGTAAATGAAAAAGCATGTCTATAACCCTTTAAATTATTGCCTCTTAACCACAAGGCTAACTTACTTCTCATTAAACTAAAAAATTTATACTGACGGTTCAACTTGCGGATCTTTATATATGTTAGTAACTATTCAGATAGGAACAGAGGCACAGAGCACCAAAGGCACAAAGTAGGGAAAAACAACGAAACGACCCTGCTCCACTCTGCTTTATACCTATGTGCCTTTGCCACTTTGTGCCTGATCTAGTTACATATATTTCAGGCTAATCTGGCCGTCTTTTACTCTTCCCTTGTGGTAAGCTTTTTTACAATCAATTCCATCTTCATACTTCTCGAACCTTTCACTAAAATGCAATCTCCTTTAGTGATTATGGTTCTTAGTTTTGCTGTAATATCCTGATGTTCCTTTTCTACATAAATGTTTTTTTCATTCATTCCCCCCTCAGAGGCGGCCAGGGCAATATTTACGGAATCCTTACCCAATGTAAAGAGGTAATCAATCCCTAACTCCGAAACCATATTTCCGATTTGAATATGAGCAGATTCAGTAAATTCGCCTAACTCCAACATGTCTCCCAAAACTGCTATTGTTCTTCCCGTTCTCTTAAACCCTGTCAGGGTTTTGAGGGCTTGGGCCATAGAGTTTGGGTTTGCATTGTAAGTATCGTTTATTATCGTATACCCATCTAATTCCATAATCTCCATACGACCAGGCAGAGGTTTAAATCTCTCCAATCCTTCTTTAATAATCTCCAATCCCACACCCAGAGCCTGAGCAACCCCGGCTGCTGCCAATGCATTATAGACATTGAAAACCCCATAGAGCGGCAGATTGATAATAGTATCTTTATCCTCAACAGCGAGCCGAAAGCTAACTTTACCCGAATCGGATATTGATAAATCCCTTGCTATAAGGTTAGCATCTTTAATCACACTAAAACCAATCTTTCTGCATTTACATTCAGCAGCCAGTTTAAGAACCATGGGATCATCCTGATTGATTATGGCAAAGCTGTCTTCTTTCAAAATATTAAAGAGTTCCCCTTTTTCTTCTCTCACCTCTTCCACACTCAGAAGTCCCTGAAGATGCGCCTGCCCGATATTGGTTATAACAGCCACATCTGGCACAGAAATCTCAGACAACCTTTTTATCTCGTACCTGGCGTTTGTACCCATTTCCAGAACCGCTATCTCATCTTTCCCGCTGAGTCTCAACAGGGTCAGGGGGAGACCTATCAGATTGTTGAAGTTCCCCTCTGTTTTTAACACCTTAAAGGGGATTCCCAGTATACTGCCGATCATCTCTTTGGTGGTAGTCTTTCCGTTGCTGCCGGTAATACCCACAATCGGAATAGGGTGTTTCATCCTCCAATAATGGGCAATATCACCCAGTGCCCTTAAAGTGTCGTCAACTTCTATAATAGTTTCTTCGCCATTCCATCCCTTTTCTACTAAAAAGCCTCTCTTTACTATTGCGCCATTGGCACCCTTCTCACAGACATCGGGAATAAAATTGTGTCCGTCAAAGTGCTCACCATTTAGGGCTATAAAGAGATCTTCTGGTTTGATGGTTCGGGAATCAGTAGAGATATTTTTGAAGGAGGCAAAAAGAGAGCCGTGGATGAGTCTCCCCCCAGTGATCTTTAAAATATCGGCAGCTGAGAATTTGTAATCAGGCTCAGACATTTATAGGGACCTCACCTTCCCCTTTTCAGATATTGCATTCCTGACTTCCTGCCGATCATCAAAAGGTATTCTTTTGTTTCCCACAATCTGATAGTCCTCATGCCCTTTACCAGCAATTAAAACCGTATCTTGATATTTTGCTATATCAATAGCGAGCCTTATTGCCTGGAGACGGTCTACAACGGTTACATACCCTTTTTTATAGGAATTTACTGTCAAATCATCCACACAATACTTTCTTATACCCAATCTTTTAATTCCTTCTTCGATTCCCCTGATTATACTATTGGGATTTTCTGTTCTGGGGTTATCCGATGTTATTATGGACAGGTCGCTGTATTTGCCCGACACTGCCCCCATAAGAGGCCTCTTTAACCTGTCACGATCTCCCCCGCACCCAAACACCGTGATTATCTTTCCTTTGGAAAGGCTTTTTATAGTTGCCAGAGTCCTTTCCAATGCGTCACTGGTATGGGCATAATCAACTATGATGTTAACACCTTCTCCGTTTTCTATGAACTCGAATCTGCCCGGGACTTTATCCAGACTTTCTATGCCCTTTTCTATATCCGGGAATGAGATACTCTGGCTTATCGCCACACTTGTAGCAGCCAGGATGTTATAGAGATTGAATTCTCCAACAAGGGGAGACTTAACATTTAAACTGCCCTCGGGGGTGTTTATCCTGACACTTGTCCCCTCTAAAGTGAGCTTAACATGCTCAGGGAAAACCTGAAATCTGTTTTTAACTCCGTATTTAATGATATTTGGTATGGTGTTTAAAGCAAGATTTTCACCAAAGGGATCATCCGCATTTATTACGGCACAAGAACCCTTTTTTTTGTTACTCTCAAGCAGAAGATGGTCGAATAGTTTAGCCTTGCTGCTAAAGTAATGCTCCATGGTTCGATGATAATCCAAATGGTCTTGAGTAAAGTTGGTAAACACACCTGCATCAAAGTTGAGGGATTCTACCCGTCTTAAATCCAATGCATGGGAAGATACCTCCATAACAACATGGGTAACCCCATCTTCCACCATTTCAGCTAACATCCTTTGGAGATCAAGGGATTCCGGTGTAGTCATTGATGCGGGAATTGACTTACCTCCGTAACAGTAATTTATTGTCCCCATGATCCCTGTTTTAAAACCTGCCTCTTTGAATATTGATCCAACAAGATAGGAAGTAGTCGTCTTCCCGTTGGTGCCAGTAATGCCGATCAGAGTTAGTTTTGAAGATGGATCTCCATAAAACCGTGCGGCAATCCGTGCCAGCGCCACCCGAGAATCCGGGACTAGAATAATTATGGCATCCTTTATACCCTCCTGCATCTGCTCAACTACAACCGCCCTGGCACCTTTATCAATTGCCTCCTTAACAAAGTTATGACCATCGAACTTGGTTCCCTTTATAGCTACAAACAAAAAGTTTTTGGCTATCCTTTTAGAATTATAGGAGACACCAGCCACCTCCAGTGATCTCTCTCCTATGACCTCTTTATCCTCTATAACCCCTATCAGATCATTCAGTTTCATTTGTCTGCCTCGTGAATCGTAGGGGCAAACACATAGGTTTGCCCCTACGACGATGGCTGCTGGAATTTAACCCAACACTTTTCCCCATCATTGACTATGCTTCCTGGCTTTAAACTCTGTTCAACTGCCCTGCCACTTCCTATGATTCTGATATCTATTTTAGAATCGTGTATTACTCTAAGTATCTGTCTAATACTCATCCCGGTAAAATCAGGCATAACAAACTTTTCAGATTTATCCCGCACTGATTCAGTACTGGATTTAACCGTTCCTTCCTCTTTAATGGCTGCATCCTTTTTTAAGCCATCAGATTTCTTGAGTTTACTTAATACTTCAGAAGGGGTATGATTATCCTGGGCAACAACCTTGCTAGGAAGTACCCCCATGTAATGCAGAGTTTCTTCCGCAACTTTCTTAAACACTGGCGCAGCAACATCACCCCCATAAAAAAGCCCTCTGGGCTCGTCAATCAACACCAATATTGCTACATTAGGATCATCAGCAGGGGTGAATCCCATAAACAGTGCTATATACTTATCGTTAAAATAACCACCTAAAGATGGATTGGGCTTCTGGGCTGTTCCAGTCTTGCCAGCGACCTCATATCCGTCCATAGATGCCTTGGTACCTGTTCCGCCCTGGAGCACTGTAGTTTTCATGATAGATGTAACATCTCTGGCTGTTTTTTCGGAAATGACCCTCCTTACTACCTGCGGGCTGAACTCTTTAATAATTTTACCTTCGGGAGAAACAATCTGTTTCACTATGTATGGTTTCATTAAATCCCCTTTGTTAGCAATCGCAGACAACCCCCTGATTAATTGAATGGCAGAAACTGAGACCCCCTGCCCGAAAGAAATTGTATTAACGGCAATCTGGGACCACTCATTGGTCGGACGAACCTGTCCCGAAGTTTCCCCTGGCAAATCTATACCTGTTTTTTCTCCAAAACCAAATTTCCTTATGTATTCATATAATGTTTCCCTTCCAAGTCTTTCCCCTATCTTGCCTGCACCTATGTTACTGGAAAATTTTATTATGTCCTGCAAGCTCAACCAACCATAGGAATGAGTATCATGAATAGTTCTTCTAGCCACATTGTATGAACCATTTTCACAAAAGAAGGTGTCTTTTGGGGACACAATACCTTTTTCTAATGCCGCTGATGCTAAAAAAACCTTAAAGGTTGAACCAGGTTCAAAGCAGTCAGTAACCGCTCTATTTCTCCAAAAAGAGGGGGGATACTTCCCGAAGATGTTTGGATTAAACTGAGGTTCAATAGCAATAGCCAGCATCTCGCCAGTTTTAGGATTCATCGCAACAATAACCCCGCTCTTAGCTCTGGCTCTGGCAACTGCCTCTTTTAGTTCTTTTTCGGCTATGTACTGAATAGTTTTGTCTATAGTAAGTACTAAATCATTACCCGCTTCTTCATTCCCTTGTTTCAGACCGTGGCTCAATATTACTCTTCCCAGAGCATCCCTTTCTACAACTGAGGATGTGGTCTCTCCTTTAAGATAATCGTTATATTGAAGTTCCAGACCTTCCAATCCCCTGGAATCCAATCCAGCAAATCCGATAATATTTCCGGCTGTTTCACGATTCGGATAAAATCTTCTGGCTTCTTTAATGAAATCGATACCACTAAGGCTCAGGTTCTTCACCTTTATTGATTGGTCTGGAGATACCCTTCTACTAACCCAGGTAAAGGGTTTTTTAACAGTTAATTTTCTTTCCAGTTCTTTTTCGCTCACTTTGAGAATTGGTGACAATTCTTTTGCAGTTTTATATGGGTCTGTTATCTTTACAGGTTCAGCGTAGATAGAATCTACATCGATACTTATTGCAATTTCTTCTCTATTTCGATCATATATGACCCCTCTTTTGGGGACTACAGATATAACCTTCCGATACTGTCTTTCAGCCAGCTGACTAAGCCTTTGATTTTTCACTATCTGGAGTTGATAAGCCTTGACTGAGATTGCAACAGTTGTCATAATAAAAACTACGAAAATAATAAATATTCTAAATTTCAACCATTTTTTTGCCTTATCAGTCATCTTATTATAACCAATTGGTCTGGTTTAGGAGATGTCAGTCTTAGCTCTTTCTTTGCTATATCTTCAACATGGTATGGCGATGTCAGAGTAGCTATCTCTAATTTCAATTTCTTATTCATTTGGAGTAGTTCGTTTTTCTCTTTTTTTGCCTGACTGATTTCATAGCCCAGGTTGACAACCTGGACATGGGGCCATACATAAAATAGAGAAGAAAAAATCAAGACAGCAGCAACAATCAGAGACATTCCAATCGTACTTGAATCCTTTGTATTTATGCGCCCATTTGGAGACAGTTTCTTTGAAATACTCTTGTCGAATTTGTTGAAGATAAGCCTTTCTGCAATTGTGCCTTGCATAAAACCTCCTTAAAATAAAAAGTTATACCCTTTCAGCAACCCTTAACTTTGCACTTCTAGACCTGGGGTTTTTCCTTACCTCATCCTCCGATGGAAGGATTGGCTTTCTTGTCAATACTTTGACCTTACTCTCCTTTTGACAATTACATTCCGGCATATCAGGGGGACAGATGCATCTTTTCTCTAGTGCTTTAAAGGACTGTTTGACGACCCTATCCTCAAGGGAGTGAAAGGATATGACACAAAACTTACTCCCTTTTTTTAGGAGATCAACACCTACCTGAATAGCAGTTTCAAGGTTTCTCAATTCATCATTGAGAGCAATCCTAATAGCCTGGAAGGTCTTAGTAGCCGGATGGATTCTTTTTGGACGAAATCCGGATGGAATTGCAGCGCTAACAATATCTGCCAATTCTACGGTTGTAGATATCGGTTTGTGTTTTCTGTAATCTGCAATAGATCGCGCAATCCTTTTCCCAAAACGTTCTTCACCATAGTTCCACAACATCCGTTCAAGTTCAGGTGTGGAAAGGAAATTGACCAAATCAAATGCCTTGAGTATGGAGCTTTTGTCCATGCGCATATCGATTGGGCCTTCAAGTTTAAAGCTAAAACCCCTCTCTTCATTCTCCAGTTGAATTGAAGATACCCCTAAATCAAGTAATATCCCATCAACCTCATTTACTTTTAGATTTTTTACAATGCTTCCAATGTTCTTAAAATTATCATAGATTATCGTTACCCGACCCTGAAAATGATTTAATCTGTTTTTGGCAACTGTAATTGCATCTTCATCCCAATCTATTCCAATCAATCTGCCATTTGGTGAACTGCACTTTAATATCTCTAATGAATGGCCTCCACTGCCCAATGTCCCATCTATATAAATCCCGTCCTGCTGGCAGTTCAGGTATCTGACTACTTCTTTTACCATTACTGGAAGATGTTCAATCTTACTCCTCTTCCCCAAAGCTCTTTACCGCATTCTCTACGAAATCATAACTATTAAATTCTTTATCAGCATCTGCTACCTTGAAAATATTCCTCAGATAATCACTCACTCCAACTAATTTTAAATCACCGTGATACTGTCTTAATCTTTGGAGTCTTTCTACAAGAATGTTGATAGTCAAGTAATTGATATGTTTGGTATTTTTTAAACTAAGTACAACCTTGTGCTTATCCTTATCCATAAGAGATGAAATAACATTCTTTATTTCCTCCATCTCTTCAATGCCAACATCTCCATTAGCATCGATGATCAAAATGTCATTTATATATCTTTGGGTTAACACAAGTCTCTCTCCTGACGGCAGACTATAAACCCAATTCCCCCAAGGCATCACTTATCTCATCAAAATTTTCTTTAGCCTTAGCAATCTCCTGTTCCCATTTTTCCTTACTCCAGATTTCGATCTTCTTTGTCATCCCTGCAAAGACAATATCTTTCTCCAATTTAGCATACGCCCTTAAAGTGGGGGGCAGGAGTATCCTTCCCTGTTTATCTATGGTACATTCTGTTGCTCCAGAGATAAAGAAGCGTTGAAAGGATTTAACATCCTTTTTTACTATTGACATAGAACTAACCTTATCTTCTAAAAGTCGCCATTCATCAAAAGGATAGGCGACTAGACAGCCATCAAAGTTGGTAATAACCAACCTATCATCGTATCTCTCGTTTAGGACTTCCCTAAATTTTACCGGAAGACTCACCCTGCCTTTTGAATCTATAGTATGCTCGTATCTACCACGAAACACGACAACACACCCCCCTGTGCCTATACTTACCATACAATACCACTTTATACCACTTTGTGGGACGAATATACATTCTTATATTCTTGATGTCAAGAAAAAATTAAAATAATTTTTATTTTTTTGCTAGGCTAATAATCAGCCTTCCCTGCCCTTGCTTCCGCTTGGAGTAGATTTATCTCCACGAAAGCAGGAAACAGGAATCCAGCTACCTGATTTTACTGGTTTCCCGCCTATGTGGGAAACCCTCATTCCCCGTGGGGCATCACGAAGCATGAAAATAACCTGGTTGTTTCCACTTTCGCAGTAATTACACATCTCTTTTGTCATTCCGGACTTGATCCGGAATCCAGAAAGCAGGTGAATACATTTAAAAGTGCTAGATTCCCGCCTCAGCAGGAATGACGGTGGAGGGTTTTATTTTTTTCTATTCCACCAGTCCATCGCGGAACAGGAAGGAACATACATGAGAAAATCCTTGACACCACTAGGGTTTTAATCAATAATCAAGCCATAAAAGCTATCAACCTAATAAACGGCTGAAACCCAAATGCCTCTAAAGGGGCACTTCGCTCATCCACCAGCCCGTTAGGTGCAATTTCGACTATGTGGTAAAAATATGTCCGAACTATTAGGAATGTCATTCAATCAGCTTGTTAGACCGAGTCTATCCTTTACAATCACCTTCAATTTTATTCAAAATGAGGAATATTTTGTAGCTACTTGAAAATTGGTCATACGTCCGCCAGCCCGATACCCAAAATGCCGCTCCGCTTGAACGCTTACAGGTATTGACAGAGGCAATATGTAGAGGGGTTGGATAAAGAATAAAGAACATCCCTAGAAGGAGGTAAGAATCATGGAAAAGGAAATGCCGAAGCTGTCGGAAAAAGACTGGCCTGAAATCAGGAAGATTAAGGCATCAAATAATACCGGCTGGAGGTATTTTGAAAACCTGGTAAAAGCTATGTATAAAAACCTGGGGGAAGAGAAAACCTGTGAGATTCTATCAGACTTTATGAAAGAGAACGCAAAGAAGTTTGTTAGACCGGCGATGAAGGCATTTGGGATAACAGGCAACGATGCCTGGTCGCTTGCCAGCTATTTTAAGTTAGCCACCGGAGATATAATAGGTTACAAAGTTGAATTGGAGAGGATGTCACCCAAAAAAGTAGCCTATAGATTGTTCTCACCATGCCTGTGGTTCCCTGACCTGGATATTCCCCACACTTTCTGTGAAGCTATGGCTAGTTTTGAAGAGACGGCAGCAGAGTTGGTTAACCCAAAGATCAGGGTATCTCACGGCAGATTGATGACAGCAGGTGATAGCTGTTGTGAGATATTCTTTGAAGAAATGGATGTCTGAAAGGTAGTATCTCGCTATGGTAGTAATATTTATGTGGATTATTCTGGTTAGCGCTTTAACCTTGATGGGTTCCTGGTATGCGAAAAGGTGCAATAAGCCGGATTTCCTAATAGTGCTGTTTGCTGTTTTTACAATATTTAGTAATTTAGCTGCTTCAAAGATTGCAACATTTCATTTGGGCTTTGCAGATTTCTTTGCACCTGCAGTAGTGCTTATTTTTTCAGTAACCTTCCTTCTGACCGACATTGTTAACGAAAAATTTGGAAGAAGGGAAACGCATCGAATGATATTTATCACGTTCTTTGCCCACGTTGCTGTCGCTATCTTTTCATGGTTAATACTCTCCCTGCCTGCAGCACCTTTCTGGACAGATCAAAAGGCATTGTCTTCGATTATTGGTTTGGTTCCAAGAATAATTTTGGCATCATGGATCGCTTTTTTGGTTAGTGAAAACCTTGATGCTTATATTTATGATTTGTTTAAGCGAGTCACGAGAGGGAAACATCTATGGATGAGAAATGCACTCAGTTCATTGCCATCAATGATCGTTGACTCTATGTTATTTGTGACCATTGCTTTCTGGGGGATTCAACCAGTCAAACCAATAATCACAGGTCTTATTGTAATAAAATGGCTTGTGGGGCTTGTTGATATTCCCTTCATGTACCTGAACAGATTTATTCTATATAAAAGATAAAATTCTTATAGATTAATAGGAATGAAACAACGTGAGAGCTTTAAAATCTATACAAACTGTCATTGCGAGGAGCGAAGCGACGTGGCAATCTTATTATTTATCAATAAGTTATAAGATTTCTCCTTCCAGTCGAAATGACAAACTGCGTATTTTTCAAAGGTCTCAATGTATGCTGAAGCGAAAAGGGATACTTTTCCAAAGCTTTCACTGAGTAAAGGAAAAAGCTATGGTTGATATTGTTCAGCGAATCTTCAAGGCATATGACATTCGAGGGATATATCCCGAAGAGATCAATGAAGAAACAGTCTACAGAATCGCTCAGGCATATGTGGAGTTCGTGAAACCTAAAGAGGTAGTCCTGGGAAAGGATGTCCGGCTTTCATCTCCATCTCTATGGCGAGCTGCTGCCCAGGGAATAAACGATATCGGGGTTGACGTGATTGACATCGGCACCATCTCCACTGACATGCTTTACTTTTCTGTAGCAACATATGGATTTGACGGAGGAATTACCATTTCGGCTTCTCATAACCCGGCGCAGTACAATGGAATGAAGGTGGTGAGAGAAGAAGCCATCCCTATCTCTTCTGATACAGGTCTTCAGGATATTCTGGGGATTGTCCTTAAATCTAAAAAGACATCTGCAAAGAAAAAAGGTCAGATAATTGCAAAAGACATTATGGAAGACTATATGGTCCATGTCCGCTCATTTATTGACGTTGATAAGGTTAAACCGCTAAAGATTGTAGCCAATGCTAACTTTGGTCTAGCTGGAGAGGTCGCTAAGAAATTAACCGGTGATATGCCACTGGATATAATCGGGGTCAATTTTACTCCTGATGGAAGCTTCCCCAAAGGGCGTCCTGATCCTCTTATACCGGAGAATCGTCACGAAACTATAAGCAGAATAAAAGAAACAGGGGCCGATTTTGGTGTTGCCTGGGATGCTGATGCTGACCGTTGTTTTTTCTTCGATGAGACAGGGGAATTTATTCAGGGATACTTTATTACTGCCCTTTTGGCCAAAACCTTCTTAAAGAGACACCCGGGAGGTAAGATAATCTTCGATCCAAGGCTTACCTGGGCCAATATTGATACAGTCATAGAAAACGGTGGCATCCCGATAATCAACAAGTGCGGTCATGCTTTTTTTAAGGACAGAATGAGGCGCGAGGATGCGGTATTCGCAGGTGAGACGAGTGCCCATTATTACTTTCGAGACAACTACTATGCTGATAATGGGATGATACCATTTATGGTAATGTTGGAAATCCTCTCTGCCTCTGGAAAGACACTATCAGAACTGGTAGCTCCTCTGAAAAACAGGTACTTTGTCTCTGGGGAGATAAATAGAGAGGCCAGAAATACACAAAGGATATTGGAAATTATAGAGAAAAAATATAGAGAGGCTATAGTAGAGCACATAGATGGACTCTCCATTGAATATCCTGATTGGAGGTTCAACTTGAGGTCATCTAATACCGAACCTTTATTGCGTTTAAATCTAGAAGCCAAAGCTAAGGAAATTATGGAAGAAAAACAAGACGAAATAATAAAATTGATAGATCAAATAGAAAACGATTTTAATTGAAAGGGAGGTAGAATATGGGAACAAATTCAAAGTTAAAGGGTAAGGTCGCTTTGATTACAGGCTCCAGTGAAGGTATAGGGAAGACCATTGCCCTCAAATTTGCCGAGAATGAGGCAGATGTGGTCATTAATGGGAGAACTCCAGAGTCAGGGATGGAAACGGTAAACAAGATAAAGGATATGGGAAAACAGGCAATATTTGAAAAAGCCGATTTAACTATCTATAATGAAGTTAAAGAGATGGTAACCCGTGTACTGGAGAAGATGTCCAGGATAGATATACTGGTTGTCAGCGGAGGAACCAGTAGCCGTGGAAAACCATTAATTACCCCTAATTTCTTCAGGGATATCAACCCTGATACCTATATAGATTTTATCAACAGTCAATATTTCAGCAGGTTGTACTGTGTCAGATCTGTCCTGGATCACATGATTGAAAGGAAATCAGGGAAAATCGTACTTATAGGAACCGATGCAGGACGATGGCCTACCCCAGGAGAATCTCTGCCTGGTGGGGCAGGGGCTGCTCTGGTTCTGACTACAAAGGTTCTTGCCAGTGAGTTTGCCAGGTGGGGAATAAGGATTAATACCATTTCAACTACAGTAACAAAGGATACACCAGGCATAGAACTTGTACTTTCCTGTGGACCCGCAGCAAAAGTATTTCAAAAGGCTATGGAAAAACAGCCATTCCCCCTGAGGGCAAATGATATTGCAGAAGCTGCTCTATTCCTGGCATCAGAGGCTTCTGACCAGATTACCGGCCAGACTATTAGTGTTAATGGGGGGTTATGCTTCCCTGGTTAAAAGGAACCAGTTCTTGTCATCCTAGAGATTATCAACACTTTTCCCAAAGGGAAGCACTGGCATTCCCAAAACCACCGCACAGGGTGGCAAGACCATACTTTGCTTTGGTTTTCTCCTTTTTCATAATACTATTCAGGGTTACAATAATCCTTGCTCCAGATTCTCCCAGAGGGTGTCCAAGAGCGATGGCTCCTCCCCAAAGGTTGGTCTTCTTAAAAGGAATGTCCATTTCGATGCCAAGTTCCCGTACACATGCCAGTACTTGACTACTAAAGGCTTCATTTATCTCAACTACATCGATATCGTCTACTGTGATTTTTGTTCTTTCTAAAAGTCTTCTTACAGCAAAAATAGGCCCTATACCCATAATTGTAGGGTCACACCCAACCATCACACCACCTCTGTATTTAAGGTGATAGGGACATCCCAGTTGATCTGCTTTGTTTCGGCTCATGAGGAGCAATGCACAGGCACCGGTAGTAAGAGGAGAAGACGTAGCAGCGGTAACTACCCCGTCATTTTTAAAGGAAGGCTTCATAACGGACATCTCCTCAAGATTGATTCCGTTCCTTATCCATTGGTCAGAGTCCACCATAAATTTCGTTCCATCCTCCCTTTCACCTTCTAGAGGGATAATTTCATCCGCAAACTTACCTCCATCCCTGGCTTCAGCAGCCCGTTTATGGCTGTAATAGGCATGAAGTTCCATTTCCTTTCTGTTAACCTGGTAGATTTCCGCTACTTTTTCAGCAGTCATTCCCATCCGGATTTCCTCAGGTTTATATAGTTTTAAAAATAGGGGGAGCCATTCTCTTCCCGAGCCCATAGGCACATGCTGCATATCCTCAACACCAGAGGCTATGTAAATATCCCCTTCACCGCACATGATAGCCCTGGCAGCATGTTCAACCGCCGCCATCCCCGAAGC
Source organism: Thermodesulfobacteriota bacterium (assembly GCA_040757775.1). NCBI lineage: Bacteria > Pseudomonadati > Thermodesulfobacteriota > Thermodesulfobacteriota bacterium. The sequence goes on along the minus strand of JBFLWQ010000023.1, from coordinate 13,233 downwards.
GCATTGCTGACCGATACCGTTGGTTGCGATATCTTCAGGCAGCCCAGCGGCAAGCCACCCAAAACGGGCAATGTCATTGGTATAACCACTCTGATTGGCTGTTCCACAGAACACTGACTCTATATCCTCAGGTTTTATCTGAGGATTCCTGTTAAAGAGTGCAAGATATATTGTCTTCAAAAGTTCATCCGGCAAAACATTCCTAAACCAACCCTTCTCTGAATGGGCCCTGCAGTTTGCTGTCCTTACGCCATCCACAATGACACAGTCCTTCATTTCATTTGTTTCCTCCTAGTTGAATGAATCGCCCATAGTACCTGGGCTTAACTAATTACCAAAAATAAAACCACCCCTATACTAAATTCAAATATATACCTAAAAATCATATTTTTTAGGTACTCTCCACCCGGTAATGGGGACAAATAGCTTTTTACCTATATCTGCCTTAAGAAATCTAGCGCTTTCTATAGACTTATGGTCATTGGCTCCAAAGCTCACTACCCCGCAAATCCCCTGAGTATCAAAGTCTTTCATAGCCTCCAGGCCATTCGCAAAACTCTCTCTGTTTAGATCCCTTCCAGCATTCTCAAAACCTTTACAGAAGAGCATCGCCATAAACCAGCCCTGGAAAAAGTTGGAACCCTGATAATGGACACCCGGATCATACGCCAGAGAGGCCTTCCTCAGTTCCTTAACACCGGGGCTATCATCATCCCATGTGCCAAAACTGTTAATACCAACAAGGTCACTGGCTTTTTCGCCTGCTATTTTTATAGTTTCATTGGTACAAGCATACTGAGACACTATGATAGGCGCAGAAAGCCCAAACCTTCGTGCAGTCTTCACAATTGAACCGGACTGAACAATAAATCCATGAATATAAATAATGTCAGGTTTCAACTGCTTAAGGCGCATTATCTCTGAGGTAAAATCCACAGCCACCATAGAAAAGACGCTCTCTTCATAGTTTTTTACAGGATATGCCTTAACCAATTCTCGAATGGTATCTCTGGTATCCTTGCCGGAAGCCGCATCTGGATACATAAGGACAATGGTAGGGTCCTTCAATTTCAGATCATGAAAGACATATTCAACGAACAACTTTGCATGGTCACTATACCAGATAATCGGGCAGAATATGTACTTTCTTGCTGGATAATAGAACCTCTTTTCCGCTGTTAGTGCGATAAGCGGTATCTTCTCTTTTTCTACAAGGGGAATAATTGCTGCGGTGTGGCCAACGCCTGAAGCTCCCAGAAGGTTAAAGACTTTATCCCTATAGACTAACTTCTTAAAAGAGGACAAAGCAAGAGGTATGGAATACCTATCGTCTTCGAAGACATATTCGATTTTTCTACCGTGGATTCCCCCTCTATCGTTTATCATTTTGAAATATGCTTTAATCCCATGGGCAACAGGATTCCAGACATCAGCAATTGGTCCTGTCAAGTCAGCCATTAAACCTATCTTAACCGATTTCCCTGTTACACCTCTAGCTTCTTCAGGGTAAGATGACACACCAGTAAAAAGGACTAGAACCACAATCAAAATACCCATGCCTATAAAAAGATTCCTTTTCTCCATGGTATCCTCCTGATATCTTACTCAGTATTGTCAAAAGTTTTTATTATACCTTGTAAATACCCTCTATTTCAAATTGTCCACTTTAAGAATTCAGCATTTCTATTCATCCCGCCATAGACATCACCTCCCACATACAAATTATACTGATTACAGCCCTTTGAATACCGTTTCCCTCTTTTCTAAAAATGCCCTCACTCCTTCCCTATGGTCCTCTGTTTTTAGGCAGATACTCTGGGCATTTGCCTCTAAATCTAATTCGCTCGCCAGATCCATGTTAAGCCCTTTGTACAGTACCTCCTTTATCATGCCCAGGGCTATGGGAGCCTTTCTCGCTATCTTACCCGCCAGATCATAGGTGACCTTTTCCAGCTCTTCAGGGGGCACAGCCTTATTTACCATTCCTATCCTTTCTGCCTCTTTCGCGTCGATCACATCTCCGGTAAAATAGAGTTCCAGAGCCTTTGCTGTACCTACCAGTTTGGGAAGGAAATAGAGACCACCGTAGTCAGAAACCAATCCCATATTTATAAAACTCACTCCCAGTTTGGCATTCTCAGAGGCAATCCTCATATCACAAGCAAGAGCGATATTACACCCTGCCCCTATGGCATGGCCATTTATAGAAGCAATGACAGGTTTTTCCAGGTTTCTGATCTCAGTTATTATCCTATGGGAGACACTACGAACAAATGCCCTTCTCTCTACGAGAGGTACCTCCAGACTCATCTTCTCCATCTCTTTAATATTTCCGCCAGCACAAAATGCCCTCCCCGCACCTGTTATAACCAATGCCCCTATGTTTTTGTCGCCTTTTACGTCTTGAATGGCATCGATTATATCCTCTCGCATACTACCACCCAATGCATTGAGACTATCAGGTCTGTTGAGCACTATAGTGGCAACTCGATCCTCTTTCCTGAATATTATATCTTGATACCCCATATCTAATTCTCCTTTTTTACTTTATCTATATCATTAGCGCACCTCTGGCCGCTTGTTAGCAAATACTCCAACGGTAGTTAATGCCACTTCAGTTTACAACTATTCAACTTCCACTTCCATCCACAGCAATGCCTGTCCCATGGACTTCCCTGTCTGATCCAGACGGAGGGTACGGGTCGCACCTCCACCCAAAGCATTGTAAAGAACTATCTCGAGGGAATCGAGGTTGGGCATTTCATAAATCTTCACATCACCCTTTACCATCCCTTTAAAGTGTTTTTTTACTTTTTCAGGGGTTACCTCTCTTTTAATTATTTTATAATTCTCCTTATTGAATGCCATCAACCCAATGTTACTCACATCACCCTTGTCACCGGATCTGGCATAGGCCAGATCCTTTAATCTGACTTTTTTCATCCTTACCTGACCTCCTTTATAATAGCCCTGGTCGGAACTTCTTCTCTTGGTACCAGAGTAGGCCAGAGGGAAACCACAGGCCTAATAGGGAGGGGAACCCCAAAGCTTGACCCTACTGAACCTATTGTCCAGAGATGGGTTACCTCCCTTCTTACTTTTTCTGCTTCCTCCTTCGTCTTCGTCTTGGCAACGACCCTCAACCCCACTTCGTTTAGTTCCGAGGTAGGTTCAGGGGCTACCTCTCCGTGAAGCGTATTGATACCGATATAGTCTACTCGAAGTTCCTCGGCATCGAGGTTCACTTTTTTTAGCCTTTCCCTCACTGTCTCGGCGCCTTTTTTTGCCTTTTCATAGGCATCCGGCCACGGGAAAAACACCTGACCTTCCCCGATAAAACCATCTCTGTAGCCAATGCACACCTTGAGTTCAGAAGGCCTCTGTTTGCCCTTCATGTTAGTTACCCTGACCTGATCTTTTCCTATCTCTTCCAGCTTTAATGCAGTAAAATCGGCTATCCCATCGGGCATAAGATAATTGGACGGGTCGTGTACCTCGTAGATCAGGTGCTCCTTAATGGTCCATTGATTAACCAATCCCCCAGAGTTTGGGGTCTTGGTTATGATCGCATCACCGTTTTCGTATACCTCTGCTATAGGAAAGCCAATATCCCAAAGCCTCGGGGCAACCTTCCACATATTGGACATACCACCTGTACAGCACTCTGCGCACTCAATTATATGACCTACAGTTATCGCAGCCCCGATCAAATCCCAATCCGGATTATTAAAACTCCAGCCAAACTCATACATCAACGGACCTACATAGAGGGCATTATCAGAGACCCGACCGGCGACTATGACTTTCGCTCCTTCCTGAAGAGCCTCTATGATGGAATCAGCACCAACATAAGCGTTAGCAGCCACGATTTTGTCCCGAATCCTGTTAATGTCTTCTTCCCCTGTGTCCATGTTCTTAAACTTTATACCTTTTGCCCTCATCTCATCCAGTTTGCCGAATATATCATCCCCAACTACCACCCCTACCTTTAACCCTGCTAAATTCAGATCTTTTGCAAGCTTTACAACTTCATCTCCTCCCGCTTCGGGGTTGGCGCCGCCACCGTTGGAAATCACCGTTATACCCTTCTCAGCACAGGTAGGCAGTATCGCCTTCATCCATGGGATTATGTCGGGAATATATCCTGTTGTAGGATCCTTGGTCTTTGCCCTTTGCAATAAAGCCATTGTCAATTCTGCAAGATGATCAAACCCAATATAGCCTATATCCCCATTTTTTACCAACTCAACAGCAGGGTCCAGCATATCACCCCAATACGCCGAACCAGATCCGATCCTTACCTTTTTCATCTCACATCCTCCTTAAAAAGTAAGCCCTTGGCGCTCAGCTTTCAGTCTTCACTGTTTCCTTTTAACCAACAACTTCCAAAACATAATTGCTACCGTCTCATCCCTCTGGTTGTGGATGGTCTGTTTTATTGTTACAACCCCACGATCATCCCCTTTCACCTCTTTATCGACTACCTCTGCCTCTGCACGCAGGGTATCCCCAATCTTCACAGGCGCCGGGAATCTCATCTTATCAAGACCGTAGAACGCCATAACCACATCATGTCTCACCATCTGCAAGCCGGCAGCAATAGCAAAGGTTAGAGAACCCTGTACCAGTCTCTCACCAAATTGAGTCTTTCTGGCATATTCTACATTGGAGTGGAGTTCATACCAGTTACCTGTAAAGTAGCAAAAGAATACTACGTCTGTTTCAGTAATGGTCCTCGCCCTCTCTGATACCGTCTTCTCCCCTATTTCCAGATCATCGAAGTACTTGTAGATCATGTTTTCTCCTTTCTTTAAAAAATATACATATCTCCATGCAGGATAAACTATTTCATTACAACCCTAACTCTCTGGCGATAATACCTCTCTGTATCTGTGATGTTCCGCCTCCTATGGTTGCCTGTTTACCTTCCCTAAAGTACCTCTCCATATCGTATTCTGGCATGGTACCATAGCCTCCCATAATCTGCATGCCCTGGGTTGCTACCTTGAAAAGGGTCTCTGATGCAAAAAGCTTTGCCATAGACACCTCTTTCCTGCATGGGATTCCCATGTCTGTCATTGCTGCAGCCCGATATGTCAAAAGCCTTGCCGCATCCACCTCTAACTGCATCTGGGCAAGCATGTGCTTTATGACCTGGAATTGACCTATTGGTCTACCAAATTGCTCCCTTTCTTTCGCATACCGTATGGCATCGTCAACCGCTGTCTGGGCATTCCCAACGTTCATCCCTGCAACAGCCGCCCTCTCTATCTCCAAATGACCGGTAAGGATCTTCCAGCCACCGTTGATCTCACCGAGTAAATTCTCTTTCGGGACCTTTACGTTATCGAGAAAGACCTCATTGGTTCCGGTCGCCCGCCTGGCTAAAGTGTCAAGACGCCTCATCTCGATCCCGGGAAGGTCGTTCGGCACCAGCAAAACAGATATCCCTTTGTGTTTCGGCAGGGATGTGTCTGTTCTCACCCCCATGCACATAATATTGTTTTTGGCGTGGGCAGCGGAGGCAAAGACCTTTTGACCGTTAACGGCAAAACAATCCCCGTCAAGCCTTGCCGATGTAACAAGAGAAGCTGCATCAGAGCCTGCGTTCGGTTCGGTGATCGAGATTGAGAACCTTACTTCACCCTTTATTACCCGGGAGAGATATCGGACCTTCTGCTCTTCTGTGCCATGATGGACAATGTTCATCGCTGAAAAAGCACATACACTTACAGAGGTAGCAAGGTCCACCCCAAACTTAGCCAGGGCTTCATTCATTATAGTATACATCACCACACTTGTTTCTACTCCTCCATATTTTTCAGGTATCATCAAACCCAGCCAACCCTGTTTTACAACCTTCTCATAGAACTCATAAGGATACTGTCTCTCTTGATAAACCTTCCGGCAGTACTCCCTGCCTACCTCCTTGTCCATAAAATCGTTAACTGTCTTTCTCCACATCTCCTGCTCTTCAGTAAACCCACAATACATACCTGTCTACCTCCTTCAATAAAGTCTGTTTCGTCAAAAGTTTTAAGGTAAAATGCCTGAAACATATGTCTTTTTTGGGAGCTTTAACCAACTTTCGGGTAAGACTATTGCGATGATCGGCTTTGTCACATCTTTTGTCTCTGCTGAATAGCCATCAGGGCTATAAAAAAGGCAAGAAGTACTATTATAAGACGTTGTAAGAAATATATCCAGCGGATTAAACATTTATTTGAATATTTAATTCAATTTGTCAATAAAAAAATGTCGAAAGCAGTATTCGGTTTTATGGTATCGAAAGTTCTGTTATTGAAAGTTCTTGACCCTCAATCATATATGGAATAGAATTTTGATTTGTGTGAGTCCTGCTCACCAGGTTAAAAGAAATAAGAGGTCTCATGAACAAATCAAATATTAAAGCTACCGCTATAGGCGTAGATCTGGGAGGTACTAATCTAAGGGGAGGAATAGTAGACCAAGAGGGGAGAATCCTAAAGAGTCTAAAAATGCCTACCCTGGCTGAAGACGGAAAGGATGAAGTAATCAATCGCATAGTAGACCTGTTAACACAACTAGTTGAAATTTCAAACCAACTTTCCGGAGAGGTCAAAGGGATATGTATAGGAACCCCAGGATTTCTCGATATTAAGAGGGGAATAATCAGAGAGTCTCCAAACTTGCCGGGCTGGAAAGATGTGGCATTGGGGGAGGAGATACAAAAGAGAATGCCCTTCCCTTCAATCTCAATCCAAAATGATGCCAATGGTTTTACTTATGGTGAGTGGTGGAGAGGAGCAGGAAAGGGCTACAACAGTATGGTAGGCATTACCCTGGGTACTGGAGTAGGCGGAGGGTTGATATTGAATAAAAAGATATGGTCAGGAGAAGATGGCGCGGCAGGAGAGATAGGCCATATGGTAGTGGAACCCTCTGGACTTAAATGCCAATGCGGCAGATACGGATGCCTGGAGAGCTATTCCTCTGGAACAGGAATAGTCAACAGGGCTGTCATGGCATTAAAAAAGGGGATAAATTCATCTTTACTAAACAGGATAGAGGGAAATTTTAACCTTATCACATCCAGGATGGTCTTTGAAGAAGCTGTAGCCGGAGATAAACTATCCCTTAACATAATGGAAGAGGCAGGGAAATACTTAGGCATAGCTGTCTCAAGTCTCATAAATATACTGAATGTTTACAGGTTTGTTATTGGTGGAAGAGTTGCCGGCGCTGGAGATTTAATATTAAAACCTGCCAGGGAAGAGATTCTTAAAAGAGCTATAAATCTTCCTGTAAAGGAGGAAGTTATAGTTAATGCCAGTCTTGAAGATGATGCCGGAATTATAGGGACAGCCGGAATAGTCTTTGAGAGTGTAAGTTAGGATTTTTTCTTTGCATGAGAATAGCAGCTGTGATATAAAATAGCACTTTTATTTTTTTCATACAGTCCTCTAATTTTAGGGCAAAGTACAGAAAGGAGGTGGTGGGTTTTATGCTATGGATAATGTTATGCCCCATTAAGGGGTTAGCCAGGCATTATCCCCACCACAAACAAAAAGGGGGGAATCCTAAATTTGGAGGTAAGTTATGACAAGAACAATTGCTGAGATTAATGAAAAAATAAAGAAAGGTAAAGCAGTTATTGTCACTGCTGAAGAGATAATCGATATCGTAAAAGAAAAGGGGACAAAAAAGGCTGTTCGTGAAATAGACGTAGTTACTACCGGTACCTTCGGCCCTATGTGCAGTTCCGGCGCATATCTCAACCTGGGACATTCTAAACCACGGATAAAGATAGGTGGAGGCAAGGCGTATCTGAATAATATACCGGTTTATACCGGCATTGCGGCAGTAGATGTATATATTGGAGCAACAGCCATACCAGATGATGATCCAAGAAACACCGTATTCCCCGGAGAGTTCAGATACGGGGGCGGACATGTAATAGAGGAATTGGTAGCAGGTAAGGATGTTAAGCTCACAGCTACGGCTTACGGGACAGACTGTTATCCCAGAAAAATTGTTGAAACTACTATCAATATTAAGGATATAAATGAAGCGGTTCTGTTCAACCCAAGAAATTCCTATCAGAACTACAACGTTGCTGTGAACCTTTCAGACAAAGTAATATATACCTATATGGGAACATTACAGCCAAAATTGGGGAATGCTAATTATTGCAGCGCAGGACAACTCAGTCCTCTTTTAAATGACCCCTACTATAAAACCATTGGCATTGGAACCAGGATATTCATGGGAGGCGGGATCGGCTACATAATCTGGAATGGTACCCAACACAATCCGTCTGTGTCAAGAAGTAAGAATGGAGTTCCAAGGGCACCTGCAGGTACCATTGCTGTAATTGGCGACCTTAAACAAATGAATCCTAACTGGCTTAGAGGAACTACCTTTACAGGTTATGGGGCTACCTTAACAGTAGGAATAGGTATACCAATTCCTATCCTCGACGAAGAGATACTCAAATACACTACTGTCAGAGATGAAGATATCTTCACGCAGATTGTAGATTACAGCGATGCATACCCTCAAAGAAAGCCGGACACCCTTGGAGAAGTCAATTATGCCGAGCTAAAGAGTGGGAAGATAAATGTTAAGGGGAAAGAGGTAAAGACCGCCGGACTATCCAGTTATGCAAAGGCTAGAGAGATAGCTGAAATACTTAAGGGTTTAATAAAAAGGGGCGATTTTCTATTGACTGAGCCTGTTGCAGCCTTACCATCTGTTGAATCCGGGATAACCTTCAAGCCCATGCCATCAAAACCGATAAAAAAAGCAGGTTCTTCAGAGAGAATGAGATAGTAAAGGGTAAATTGGAGGTGCAGTATGTCAAAAAAGAGAATAGTTTTAACCTTTCCAGGCAGGTTAGTTGATCAACCAATTACATACCATCTGATTAAGGACCACAATTTAATGGTAAATATATTACGGGCAAATGTGACTCCAAAAGAAGAAGGCAGATTAGTAATAGAGATTGGTGGCAATAAAAAGGATATGGAATCAGGAATGAATTACCTGAATGAAATCGGGGTACACGTACAGCCATTAACCCAGGAAGTAGGGTGGCATAAAGACCGTTGTACCCAGTGCACTGCCTGTATATCCATATGTCCTTCAGGGGCATTCGTTGTGGACAGAAAGGATATGTCAGTATCTTTCAGAAAGGAAAAATGTATAGCCTGTGAGTTATGTATTCCTATCTGTCCCTATCGTGCTGTTGAAGTTCATTTCTAATAATACTCAAAAAATGGGCATAAGAAATTGCTGGAGAATCAATGGGAAAACGACTGTGCATTTCCAGCGTGTTAGCTCCGGCATTATGCCAATAAAACAGTAAAATGAAAGGAAGCAATATGGAACTGGACGAAGTGGTAATCTCAAGGGCGATAATCGAGCGATTCTCACGGAAGCTCCTCGATAATCTGGAATTAGATGTTGCTATCGCTGGTGGTGGCCCGGCTGGCTTAGTAGCTGGGTACTACCTGGCAAAGGCAGGCAAGAAAGTGGCGCTCTACGAACGTAAACTCAGCGTAGGGGGCGGTATGTGGGGCGGCGGTATGATGTACAACGAAATCGTTGTACAGGAATCCGCACTCCCCATTCTCGACGAGTTCTCCATTCGGTATCAACCGTATGAGACAGGCTATTACACTGCGGATTCCGTTGAAGCAATTTCAACTCTTGCGTCTAAATCCGTCCAAGCTGGACTGACGATCTTTAATTGCGTTAGTGTGGAGGATGTGCTGATGCGTCCCGACAGAGTAGTAGGGGTAGTCTTAAACTGGTCTGCGGTGGAAATCGCCGGCCTGCATGTCGACCCACTGGCTGTTCGAGCTCGATTCGTGCTGGATGCCTCTGGCCACCCCGTTGAGGTTGTCAAGGTAGTTCAGGAGAAGGTCCCTGGGAAACTGAAAACGGCAAGCGGGAAGATCGAGGGCGAGAAATCTATGTGGTCTGAACGGGCAGAGACGCTTACGCTGGAGAATACCAAAGAGGTCTTCCCTGGATTGTACGTCGCCGGGATGTCAGCAAATGCTACCTTTGGCGGCCCCCGCATGGGCGCAATCTTTGGCGGCATGCTCCTTTCGGGCAAGAAAGCAGCAACCATGCTCGTGCAGGAGCTCGCATCTTCAGTGTAGGACATAAACATTGCTACAATATTACTCTCCATGAAGAAGGGAGCAGGGGTGGTGCTGCATTGACTTACAAAGGATATACCTGGAGGTTATATAACGCCCATTGGCAGGAAGAGGTCATCCATGCCCAAATCAATAGCGAGTATGAGTTTTGTGAAAAACATACCAGGGTCATAGAGCATATGGAGGTTAATCTTGACTAAAGCCATTGCCCTTCTTTCCGGTGGGCTGGATAGTACACTGGCAGTTAAGCTTATTTTGGATATGGGCATAGAGGTCGGGGCAATAAATTTTATATCGGCTTTCTGTACCTGCACATCCTCCAACAGTGGCTGTCTGGAAGGGAAAAAAGCAGCAGATAAATTGGGGATTAAACTCAAGGTCGTTAACATCTCAAGAGAGATATTAGAGCTGGTCAAACATCCCAGATACGGGTATGGCAGAAACATGAACCCATGTTTGGACTGTCGTATATTTACATTCAAAAAGGCCGGGGAGTATATGAGGAAGCAAGGGGCATCTTTTTTGATAACAGGTGAAGTATTGGGAGAAAGACCCATGTCCCAGAGGAGAGATGCCATGAGGATCATCGAAAGGGATTCAGGCTTTGATGGTTTGATTCTGAGACCCCTTTCCGCTAAGTTGCTACCACCAACTATACCCGAAAGTGAGGGGTTGATAGACAGAGATAAGCTGCTGGATATTCAGGGACGATCCAGAAAACCACAGATTGCCCTGGCAGAGAAATTGGGGATCAATGATTATCCGTGCCCTGCCGGTGGGTGTTTACTCACTGACCCCGGTTTCGCAAAAAGGATGCGGGATCTGATGGATCATAATCCAGACTTTACCCTGAATGACGTTCATCTTTTGAAAATAGGAAGGCATTTCCGCCTGTCTCCTAGGGCAAAAACCATAGTAGGGAGGAACGAAAAGGAGAACAAAAAAGTCTTGAGTTTTGCCCGGAAAGGTGATTTTATTTACAAAGTCTTGGATTTTCCAGGACCACTAACTATCGTTAGGGGAGAATTGGAAGATTCTTTGAGCAAACTGCCCGCATGTATAACAGCAGGGTATAGCAAAGCAAAGAATGAAAAGGAGATTTCCGTCAGTTATAAAGAATACCCCTCCGGCAGGACAGGGATCTTTCAGGTATTGCCCCTGGAAAGAAACCAGCTTGAAGAGTTAATGATTTGAGGGCCCGGGAAAAGTATCCCCTTCCCAGAAATTTTTAGCCCCTGAGATGACATGCAACAAAGTGTCCGGGAGCTGCCTCTTTAAAAACAGGATATTCCTCTTTACAGACCTCTGTTTTATAACGACATCTGGTATGAAAATGACAGCCAGAGGGCGGAGTTATCGGGCTTGGAGGATCTCCTTCCAAAATAATCCTCTCTTTCTTAAGGGTAGGATCAGGAACAGGCACAGCGGATAACAATGCCTCTGTATAGGGGTGTTCCGGATCATTATAAAGAACGTGACTATCTGATAACTCCACTATCCTTCCTAGATACATAACTGCTACTCTATTGCTCACATATTCAACTACACTCAGGTCATGGGCAATAAACAGATAAGTCAGATTAAAATCCTCTTGAAGCTTCTCCAGAAGGTTGATTACCTGCGCTTGAATAGAAACATCCAAAGCAGAGACCGGCTCATCAGCTACTATCAACTTTGGGTTTAAACTAAGTGCCCTTGCTATCCCGATGCGCTGTCGCTGCCCTCCGCTGAATTCATGGGGATACCTGTCTATGTATTCGGGTCTTAACCCCACTACTTCCAGCAGATATTTAACCCTTTCCTTCCTCTCTTTTTTATTTCCAACATTGTGAATAATAAAGGGTTCCTCAATAATCTTACCCACCGTCTTACGAGGATTCAGAGAAGAATAAGGGTCCTGAAAGATGATTTGCATATCTTTTCGCAATTCCCTCATTCTCTCTCCGTTGCTGGAGGTGATGTTTTCACCATCAAAGTATATCTCTCCCCTTGTGGGTTCTTCCAATTTGAGCACCAATCTTCCCATAGTTGACTTTCCGCATCCACTCTCTCCCACCAATCCCAGGATTTCACCTCTTTTGATTTGAAGGTTTACACCATCAACAGCCTTTACGACAACTTCTTTTCCAGAAAAAAACCCCTCCTTTATAAAGAAGTATTTCTTCAAATTATTCAGAACCACAAGATTATCAGACATAGAAAGTTTTCCTGTCCCCTTTCCTGAATGTTGTCGGGCTTGAAGGAAATTACTTACTACAAATCTCTTAAGGAGAAGCTACATTGTTATGCATTCAATAGTTGCAAAAAGCCTGCCATGGCACAGGTCAGGTTGAATGACAGGTTCTGCCAATTACTACAATCTACTTTTCCAGTATTCAGGATCTCTGTGCAGGTGCATAACGGCAAGGACGAAGATAACATCTTCGTTGATTGCATAGATAATGCCAAAAGGAAAACGTCGAGTCTGGCAGCGCCGGATATCGTCTTCAAGTATAGGCCAAGCTTTTGGGAAACTGAGAATGTTCTCAAGGGTGGCATGCACCTCAACTGCGAAATCGTAACCGAGACCTGGCTCACAATCTTCATAGTAGTCTACAGCAGCGTCAAACTCGGCCTCGGCTTCAGGGTGAAAAAAGTATCTCATTTGGCAAACCGTTCATGAATCCTGTCAAATACATTATTACCTGGAATCGGTTTGACTTTTCCTGAACGAAGTTCCCCAAGGCGCCGTTTAGCTAACTCTATCCATTTTTTATCAATGTCAGGGTCGGGCGTGTTAAGGCTTTTCAATAAGGAATCTGCGATAAGCGCCCGATCTTCGACTGGAAGAGAAAGGGCTTCATCGACAAGTTTCTTAGTGGCAGGCATGATGTACCTCCATACTCAAAAAGTGATCATTCATTGTGCCAATAATAGTTTACTAAACAATAGACTCGATTGCAATACAATATTTGACACATGTCAGAAACAAATAAACTGTCCTGTATTGTAGCACATAATCTGTCCGGTTTACAATGGTCACCAGTGGAGGTGACGTATGGGACGGACAGAGATATTACAGGAGGTTCGGAAGATGCGATTTGAA